>CANCDA010000072.1 GCA_947374705.1 Comamonadaceae bacterium
TCCCTTGTTTGCAGTGCGACAACTTAGAATTTTATACAATGCCGGAGGCATAAACGGAGTCTTGCAAGACAAGCCGATTCGGCAATTAATCGAGCAACTGGAGCTTGAGGCATCAGGCAAGCAACTCTCAATTGTGAAACTGTTCTATCACGTGGACGGTTTCGTCAAGAATCCTGCTCAAGATTTTCTCTTCTGTATGACTATTTACTTCAATTCGAATGGACTCTCGATTAATCTTCTGACTACAGGTAGCCAAGTACACGAATTGTTCAGAGTTGATTATTCAGCCTTCCCGGGTGAAACAGAGGGACAGCAAGTGGCGAAAATGGCTCTTGACGAGCTAATTAGTTCCTTTGAAAAAATCGCAAATAAGCTGACTAATTAGCCGCTTATTCAGACCCACTCCCACCCAGATTGCAACTCAAAAACTCCCATCTACCGTTGAAAGCCAAGTTCGTGTCGTATCGCGATTAGCCTGTCAGCATCCAACTCACGCCACCGGCTAGCCCGGCCATCCCCCACACCCCAGCGCCCCATGGAGCCGCAGGCTCGAAGCACGGAAGAATTTGGGATCAGAAAGCGCCCATGTTTGAGCGCAGCGAGTTCGGGCGATTTCCCCAAATTCTGAGTACTGCAGAAGCTCGCCCGAAGGGCCTGCGGCTTTGGGGCGCTGTGGTGTGGGGGATGGTCGGGCGCTCATTCCGGCGCGACACAAACACAACCCAGTTAGCAGCCGGAAACTGAAACACTCAAACACCTATCGATAGCGCATCCCCAATGTCCCCCGCATTGGCCAGCGTATGCGCAGTCCAGCAAACGTGCAGCGCAAGTTCAGCGTCTTTTAGGGGCAAAACTTTTTGAGCCAATAGAAGAAACTTCTTACTGATGTCGTCGTCACTCATGGGTCGGCCCAGGCTGCCCAGGGCGTATTCGACATGGTGTTCAAAGCGCGTGCCATCACGCCGTGTGAACACAGCGCGCGCCTCATCCACACGGAGTTCTGGGATGGATTGAACTTTGACACGGTCGCGCACGTCAATGACGTCTTGCCGGTGCACGGCAGCGTCTGTGAAGTGTGACGATAGGCTGCACCCTTCGATGAGCGCCATGGCCGCTGCGTGATACACGCTGAACTTGCCCTCCAAACCCGTTGCTGGCCGCGTCTTGCCTGTGAGTTCCAGCACCAGCGGGTTGGCGTACAGCATGATGTGTTCCACATCACCGGGGGCGACCTTCCCGCTCGCGTGGGTGGCCACGCAGGCGTCGATGATGGGGTGGATGACCAAGCCGCAGGCGTAGGGCTTGTAGGTGTTGTTGAGTGCTTCCCAGCGAGTGCCGATTTCCGCAAGCAGCAGCTCTTCATGCGGCTCGCTGGACATGACTTTGACAAAGCCACGTGAGCCTTCGATGGCTTGCGTGGAACTTGTAAAACCCGCCTGCGCCATGAGCGCCGCGCCCAGGCCGTTTTGTGCCGCTTTGCCCGGGTGCAGGCTTTTGCACATAGAGCCGAACATCTCGCGAAGCCCCGCAGCCTGTGTGGCTGCGATGCCCAACGCCCAGGTCATTTGCTGCACATTCAAACCCAATGCGCGACCGCAGGCCGCTGCGGCCCCAAAGACGCCCGCCGTGCCGGTGACGTGCCAGCCAGCGTTGTAATGCGCCTTGCCCGCAGCCTGTGCCACGCGGCATTCGGTCTCGATGCCCATGACGATGGCATCCAGAAAATCACCGCCCTTGATCGGGTGGTGTTGCGCCAGCGCCAGCAGGGCCGACAGGACTGGGCCGCTCGGGTGCACCAGCGTGTCCGGGTGGGTGTCGTCAAAATCAAGCACGTGCGAGCTGATGCCGTTGAAGAGGGCCGCGTGCAAGGCGTCCACTCGCTCGTGGCGGCCCAGCACACTAGCGCGGCCAACGCCGGTGAACGGCGTCAGCGCCTGTAATGCGACCGTCACGGCGGGGTGGCCCGCGCCGCCGAGTGCACAGCCTGACCAGTTCACCAGACTGCGCACCGCCTCATGCCTTACCTTGGCGGGAATCTCGGTCGATGGCGTCTGGACGATGAATCGAGCTAAGTTTTCTGTCATGCCCATCATTTTTTCAATCCGGTTGAACGTTGGCCGCTTTGACCACTTCGGCCCACATGGGCACTTCGTTATTGATCAGCTTCTCAAAGCTCGCTGCCGACTGGCCGCCTGCATCGGCCCCAATCGTGCTGAGCTTGTCCTGAATTTCTGGAGATCGGAGCACAGCGGCAACGTCTTCGTTGATCCGGTTGATCACCGCCTGCGGCGTGCCAGCGGGTGCGACCAGACCCCACCATTGCAGCACCTCATAGCTCGGCAGTTCGCCAGTGATCGTGGGCACCCCTGGCAAGGCGGCGAAGGGTTTGGCCGATGTCACCGCCAGCGCCTTGAGCGTGCCGCTCTTGATCTGCTCAAGCACAGTGGGCACGGGTGCAAACATGGCTTGAACTTGGCCACCCAGCAGGTCGGTCAAGGCAGGCGAAGTGCCTTTGTAGGCAATATGCACCAAGTCCACCTTGGCGCGCAGTTTGAAAAGCTCCCCAGCCAGGTGAGGCGAGCTGCCCGCCCCGGCAGAGGCATAGTTGATGCTGCCGGGTTTGAGGCGTGCCGCAGTCAAAAAATCTTTGAGGGAATTGAAAGGGCTAGAACTTTTGACGACCAGCACCAAGGGGCCGGAAGCGCCGAGCACCACAGGCGAAAAATTCTTGATCGCATCAAACGTGAGGTTCTTGTAGAGCGAGCCATTGATGGTGTGGCTGGGTGACGCCATTAGCAGCGTGTAACCGTCGGCTGGTGCCTTGGCGACATACGCCGTTCCGATGGAGCCGCCTGCACCGGCACGGTTGTCAACAAGAACGGGTTGGCCCCAGCGCAAGGACAGCTTTTGCCCCAGCGTTCTTGCCAGGATGTCCGCACCCCCTCCCGGCGGGTAGGGGACGACGATGGAGACCGCTTTAGCGGGGAATGACTGGGCCAACGCCATCGGTGCCATCAGTGCGGGAAGTGCCGCGATGACGAGGTGTTTGATCATGGCTCTGGCATTTTTCATTGAGGTCTCCGTAAGAAGGGGGTGGAAAGGAGGAAGCTGGTTTCAACTTGCTGGGCCACATGCATGAGCCAACTGTCGCGCTCTGGCCCGCCAATAAGCTGAAGCCCAAGAGGTAGCTCAAGAGGTAGCCCGGCGCTCATCGGCGCAGGCAAGGCGATGCAGGGCAGACCCAAAGAAGTCCAGCCTTTGGAGAAGGCCGAGTCACCTATTTCGGTGCGTGAGAAAACGGGTGCAACATCTGGGGCGGCCGGTGTGAGCAGAGCGTCCCGGTCAGCAAAGAAGACACCAGCCAGACGACGGCAGTTGTCTATCACCACCCTCGCCTTCTCGTAGGCCAAGTCGCTTACGGCCTCGCCTCTGAGGAGCTTTGCCTGTACGCCAGCCGATAGGCCGGCGCGGTGGTTCAGCCATTCATGCGCTAAAGATTGGCGCGCTTCAAAGTCACTGACGGTGTCATGCGCCGCCCCCAGTTCATCGAACATGGGCGGCAATTGCAGCTCGTCGATGTGCATGCCTTGCTCACGCAGCCGGTCAGCGGATGCAAAGAGCGCATCGCGCATAACGCTCGATGCCAGAGGCCAGGCCGGTGACTTGCAGATCGAGATGCGCAGCGGCTTTGTGGCGTCGAATGTTGCTTTGAGAGGCTCTGCGCGCGCACCCAACACCGCCAGGGCCAAAGCGGCATCGCCCACGCAACGCGTGTGGAAGCCCAAGGTGTCAAAACTGGGGGCAATCAGGCGCATGCCCGCCGTGTCCACCCGACCGTAGCTCGGCTTGAACCCGACCACACCACAGTAGGACGCGGGCCGCGCAATCGAGCCGGCAGTTTGCGTACTGATCGCTAACGGAATCATCCCCGATGCCACGGCCACAGCCGAGCCATTGGACGAACCTCCGGGCGTGTGAAGGGGTGACAGGGGGTGTCTCGTAGGCCCGGCATCGCCCCGGGTTGCAAACTCTTGGGTGGCAGTTTTGCCAATGATCACCATGCCTGCCGCCCACGCTGCTTTGACAACCGCCGCATCCCGCCCAGGCCGATGCCCTGCATAAATGGGCGAATTGAACTGCGTCGCAAAGTCGGACGTGTCGATCACATCCTTGATGCCTATCGGCACGCCATGCAAGGGGCCGCGAGACGGGCTACTGTCCATCTCGCGCGCCGATGCAAGGGCAATGGCTGCGTCAACCGATGCCCAGGCGTGCAGCGCTGGATCAAGCTGCGCAATGCGCTCCAAGCAACTGCGCACCATGTCTTGCGAAGTAATGCGCCCGTCTCGAATCGACTCAGCCGCCTGTGTGGCAGAAAGTTGGCAGAGCAGTGGGTGATTTTGAAAATCTTGCATGGGAAGCATCCATTGCCGTGTGACGACCTCACAGCGATTGGCTTGATCGTCAACGTCGGCGACTCTGGAAACCTGCGGCGAGTGGGCGACTCAAGAATGTACATCAAGCGCTTGTGATGCACCTCTTGCAGCCCGTAATGAAGGCGGGAATGAAAGCGGGATTGAAGGCCGTAAAAATAAGCAGCGACTACTGCACCCTGATGGCGCCTTTCATCCCCACCAACACAAGCCCGGCCCTCCCCCACACCCCAGCGCCCCATGAAGCCGCAGGCTCGAAGCACGGAAGAATTTGGGATCAGAAAGCGCCCTTGTTTGAGCGCAGCGAGTTCGGGCGCTTTCCCCAAATTCCGAGTACTGCAGAGGCTCGCCCGAAGGGCCTGCGGCGCTGGGGTGTGGGGGATGGCTGGGCGGTCATTCTGAAATGTTGTCATGAGATTTTGGAGCCCATTGGATCGATTAAAGTGCGCTTCATCGCCCCAATGACACTCGCACCCACCACTCTGAATGCCTTCTGATTTGCCTTGGCTTGAAGCTGGTCAAAATTTTCCACCGCTGGCGCAAGCTTGGGGACCGGTTTCTCAAGCACCCGGCCTTTTGGCTGCGGGTGGCCAGCTCGATACCGCTACGCTGCGCAATGCCTATGCACAAGGCATCTTCCCCTGGTTCAGCGAGGGGCAACCCGTGCTGTGGTGGAGCCCTGATCCGCGCATGGTGCTCGATGTTTCTGCGTTTCGACTGCATCGGTCATTGAAGAAAACACTTCAAGCCTTTGGCGCTTCACCCCACTGCGAAATCAAAATCGATACATCATTCGATCAAGTGATACAAGCCTGCGCCAGCAGCCCGCGCGAGGGCCAGGCGGGCACCTGGATCGTGCCCGCCATGGTGCGAGCCTATCAAGCGCTGCACCGTGCAGGCTTGGCGCACAGTGTTGAGACCTGGGTCAACGGTGAACTGGTGGGCGGGCTCTACTGTGTGGCGCTGGGCAAGAGTGTGTTTGGCGAGTCGATGTTCACGCGCGTGCCCGACGCCTCCAAAATTGCGCTCGCTGCTCTGGTTAGCTTTTGCAGACACCACGGCATTGCGCGGATTGACTGCCAGCAAAACACACGGCATTTGGCCTCGTTGGGCGCGCGAGAAATGGCACGGTCTGATTTTGTAAACGGCATTGAGCGGGATCAACACAAAACCGCACCCTCATGGCATTTCGAACCCCTATACTGGCGTGAACTCATCCCCGCAGCACCATCGGAGCCCACGTGACGCATCTCAAGGACTTGCCCCTTCAGAGCTTGCAGTTTTACTCCACGGCCCCCTACCCGTGCAGTTATCTCGCTGAGCAGCAAGCGCGCTCCCAGGTTGCCACCCCCAGCCACTTGATCAACAACGCAACCTACTCAGAGTTGGTTGCCAAGGGGTTTCGCCGCAGCGGCATGTTCACCTACCGGCCCAACTGCGACGGTTGCCAGGCCTGCACCCCCCTACGAGTGGTGGTGAGCCAATTCAAGCCCAATCGCAGCCAGCGCCGCACACTCAAGCAGCATCAAACATTGATCGCACGGGTCACCAAATTGTGTTTTGTGCCCGAACATTACCAACTCTATCTGCGCTACCAAAATGACCGCCATGCGGGTGGCGGCATGGACCAGGACAGCATCGACCAGTACAACCAGTTTCTGTTGCAAAGCCGGGTTAATTCCCGGCTCGTCGAATTCCGTGAACCGTTAGCGGATGGCACACCGGGCGCACTCAAAATGGTGTCCATCCTTGACGTGCTGGACGATGGCCTCTCAGCGGTTTACACCTTTTACGAGCCCGACCCCGCGGCCAGTTTCGGCACTTACGGCATCCTTTGGCAAATAGCGCAGTCCAAGCTGATCGGGTTGGACTATGTTTACCTGGGCTATTGGATTGAAGACAGCCCAAAAATGAACTACAAAGCACGGTTTGATGCGCACGAGGTTTTTGTGAATGGGATGTGGGCCAACTCGGCACATGATCAAAAAATCATGTCCTGAAGGCTCTGTTTAAAACTTCGTTACAAAATCGTGCCTGACGGGCGATCCAAGCCCTCTTTGCGCTTTTAAATCAAAGCGCGCAGCGCTACACTGAGGCCATGAAATTGACCCACTTCTTTGTAGCCCTCAGTACTTGCTTTGTTTGCATGTCCGCCGTTGCCCAGTGGCAATGGATTGACTCATCCGGTCGCAAGGTTTTCAGTGACCGCCCACCGGGTGCTGAAGTACCTGAGAAAAATATCATCAAACAGCCCAACGCACGCGCCAAGAGCGCTGAGGCGCAAGCCAACGTGCCAGCCCCTGCTGGCACGCTAGTCGCACCCGTGGCGGCCAAACCCGGCGAAGGCCTTGACAAAACTTTGATGGAAAAGAAAAAACAGACTGAAGCCGCTGAGGCCGCCAAGCGCAAGGCCGATGAAGAACGGATCGCAGTTGCCAAAGCCGAGAATTGCAACCGGGCGCGTCAGGCGAAAGTTGGCCTGGATTCAGGTGCACGGATTTCAAGAATCAATGACAAAGGTGAGCGTGAGTTTCTCGACGATACGGCGCGCATTGCTGAATCTCAGCGCAACCAGACCACCATTGACTCGGATTGCCGCTGACTCGAAGCACTGGGCACGCTCAGCGCTCAACTCAGTAGCCCGCTTTGGCACCGACCTTTTTAGTGGCAAACAATCCTGCCCCTCGGCTGCCTTGTTGGGCAAAGCGCTCATGCCGTGCGGTTTTGGGGTTGACCCTTAGAGGACGATAGACCTCTACCCTGTCGTGCTCGTGCAGCACGTGGTCAAGCCCTACCTTGCGGCCCCATACACCGACAACTGATTTTTTCAAATCCAGCGTCGGCATCAAGACCTCAAGACCAGCGGCCAACAATGCCTGTTGCACCGTAGCGCCGACTTCAAGCGTGAGGTCAATTTCATTCATCTCTCTTGGCGCGGACGAGTAAACGACGGTGACTTGAATGCTCACGTCATGCTCCATACACCTGTTCAGCGCGTTTGACGAAGGCATCCACCAGACTGCCCGCAATCTTGTCAAACACCGGGCCAATCAGCTTGGCCAAAATCGCGTTGGAAAAACCGTAGTTCAGTGAGAGCTCAACCTTGCAAGCGCGTTGATCGCCCGCGCCCACCGGTGAGAAATTCCACTGCCCTTGCAGATGCGAAAACGGGCCGTTGACCAATTGCATGCGCACGCCTTGGCCGGCTTGGTGTTCGTTGCGGGTGGTGAATTTTTGATGAATCCCGCTGAAGGCGATACCAATTTCAGCCGTCACCCCTTGCGCGTCTTCTTCAATCACGCGGGCCTGATCGCACCAGGGCAAGAACTTCGGGTACGCGGCCACGTCAGTCACCAAGGCATACATTTCATGCGGGCTGTACCAGATGAGGACGGACTTGTTGACAGTTTTCATAGAATGGGGGTCTGGCGTGCCTGAGCTAGGAACGATTGTAAGTTTTGCGCTCGTCCTTAAAGCCGCCCTCAAAGAATTTCATGGCTAAAAAACCCGACACCTCTTCCCGCATTGCCGACAATAAAAAAGCGGCTTACAACTATTTTTTTGAAGAACGCTTTGAAGCGGGCATGGTGCTGGAGGGCTGGGAAGTCAAGGCTGTGCGCGACGGCAAAGTTCAGTTGACCGACGGCTACGTGGTGATCCGTGAGGGAGAACTGTTTTTGATTGGCTGCCAGGTTAACCCACTCAAGACGGCTTCCACCCACATCACGCCTGATTCGGTGCGCACAAAAAAACTGCTGCTGAAAAAAGACGACATCCGCCGCTTGATCATCAAGGCCGAGCAAAAGGGCTACACCCTGGTGCCCCTCAATTTGCACTGGAAGAACGGCAAGATCAAATGCGAGATTGCCCTGGCCAAAGGCAAGGCCGAGCACGACAAACGCGACACCATCAAAGACCGCGAAGGCAAGCGCGAGGTAGAGCGCGCTATGAAGTCGCGCGCACGCTGACCGACGTTAAGCGGTCTGAATGGGCGTTAGCCCAAGTCACGCAAGGGGTGCGCCTGCGCTGGCCAGGGGCTCACAAAAAAACCTTCTACCATTTCAAGCGTGACATCTTCAATGAGGCTTGGGCTCCATTGTGGGTGGTGGTCTTTGTCCACGGCCAGCGCGCGAATGCCTTCCATGGTTTCACTTTTCAAACCGCTGCGACCCAAATGAACCGGGTTAAAACAGTGACGCACCATGTCGCGCTCCATGCGCAACTCATCGGCCAAGCGCATGCTGCGGGCACGGCGAATTTGTGCAAGACTGACCGCCAACATCAGAGGCGAGAGTTCCCGCAGCGACTTGGCTGATGCCTGCGCCCAGTCGCTGGTGTCAGCCTCCAAGGCTTGAATGATTTCGCCCACAGTGGGCAAGCCAAACACGGCGTCAATCTGGGCCAGTGGCCAAGCGGATGCGCCCATCGTTTGACGCGGAGCCAATTGACCGATCAGCCACTGCTGGACTTCAACGGACGAACCAAACGCCGTCTCACCCAGCGCCGCCCATAAGGCTGGCAAACGCTCTGCCTGAGCCATGCCCTCAGCCAGGCCCACCCCAACAGCTTCTGCTCCACTGAGCATTCGCCCCGTCAAGCCCAAGTACTCGCCCATGCGCCCTGCGCAGCGGCTCAAGAAATACCCGCCACCCACGTCCGGGAACAGGCCAACACGCGTCTCCGGCATGGCCATCTTGGTTTGCTCGGTGACGATGCGCAAGCTAGCGCCTTGGCTGATCCCCATGCCACCGCCCATGACGATGCCGTCCATGAACGCGATGTAGGGTTTGGGGTAGGTGTGGATGAGGTAATTGAGCTGGTATTCCTCGGTAAAGAAGTCTTCCAACTCTGGGCCACCGGCCGAAATGGTTTGGTGAAAAAAACGTAAATCACCGCCCGCGCAGAACGCGCCAAAGGGCGCGCTGCCGCTAGGTTTGTTCGCGTCTTTGCCCATGCCCCGAATCGCCACGGCCAGCACCTGAGGGTCATACCGCCAGGCCAGCAGCGCAGCGCTGAGGCTGCGAACCATCGGCAAAGACAGCGCGTTGAGCGCACGGGGGCGGTTAAGCGTGATGAAACCGACCCGGCCTATCACTTCAACAATCACCTCGGACATTCTGTGTCCTTTGTGAACTTGTCCAAGGTGAGTTTCTTAAAGGTCTTAACGACCCGCGCGCTTGCGCTCGCTCTCGGTCAAGTAGCGCTTGCGCAGGCGAATCGACTTGGGCGTGATTTCGACCAGCTCGTCGTCCTCAATGAACTCAACGCCGTACTCCAGCGTGCACTCAATCGGGGGCGTGATTTTGATCGCATCTTCCTTGCCGCTGACGCGGAAGTTGGTCAGCTGCTTGGTACGCGTGGCGTTGACCACCAGGTCGTTGTCACGGCTGTGGATGCCGACGATCATGCCTTCGTACACCGGATCGTTGGCGCGCACAAACATGCGGCCACGGTCGTCCAGCTTGCCCAGGGCGTAGGTGAAGATTTCGCCTGCATCCATGGAGATTAGCACGCCGTTTTTACGACCGCCGATGTCGCCTTTGTGCGGCTCATAGCCGTCGAAGATATTGGCGATCAGGCCGGAGCCGCGTGTCAAGTTCAAGAATTCGTTGGTGAAGCCAATCAGGCCACGAGCGGGAATGCGGTACTCCAGGCGCACACGGCCACGGCCGTCCGGCTCCATATTGACCAGGTCACCCTTGCGCTCGCCCAAGGCCTGCATCACGCCTCCCTGGTGTTGCTCTTCGATGTCAGCGGTGGCCAACTCGATAGGCTCGTACTTCTCGCCGTTGATCTCTTTCATCACAACACGCGGCTTGGAAACCGCCATCTCAAAGCCTTCGCGACGCATGTTTTCCAGCAGAATCGTCAAGTGCAGTTCGCCACGACCCATGACTTCAAAGATACCTTCTTCGTCGGTTTCTTTGACGCGCAAAGCCACGTTGTGTTGCAGTTCTTTTTGCAGGCGATCCCAGATTTGACGGCTGGTGACGTACTTGCCTTCACGACCAGCCAAGGGGCTGGTGTTGACGCAAAAATTCATCGTCAAGGTCGGCTCATCGACCTTGAGCATGGGCAGCGGCGATGGGGTGACCGGGTCGGTGATGGTCACACCAATGCCGATGTCCGCAATACCGTTGATCAGCACGATTTCACCAGGGCCCGCTTCGGTGGCCTGCACGCGCTCCAGACCCTGGAAGGTCAAAACCTGGTTGACTCGACCTTTGACCGGCTTGCCGTCCGGGCCTTCCATGACTACCACGTCCATCATGGGCTTGATCGTGCCCTGGCTGATACGACCGACACCAATACGGCCAACAAAGGTGGAGAAGTCCAGCGCAGAAATTTGCAACTGCAAGGGTGCAGCCGGGTCGCCCTTTTGGGCTGGCACGTGCTTAAGCACGGTGTTGAACAGGGCCGACATATCAGGGCCCCACTGCTCGCCAGGCTCGCCCTCTTCCATCGACGACCAACCGTTGATTCCCGAGGCATAGACCACTGGGAAATCCAACTGCTCATCGGTCGCGCCGAGCTTGTCAAACAAATCGAAGGCGGCGTTCACCACGAAGTCAGGGCGTGCACCGGGCTTGTCCACCTTGTTCACCACCAAGATGGGCTTGAGACCCAAGGCTAAGGCCTTCTTGGTCACAAAGCGGGTCTGGGGCATGGGGCCTTCTTGTGCGTCAATCAGCAGCACCACACCATCTACCATGGACAGCGCGCGTTCCACTTCACCGCCAAAGTCGGCGTGGCCGGGGGTGTCAACGATGTTGATGTGTGTGCCTTCCCAGGTCACAGCGCAGTTTTTGGCCAGAATCGTGATGCCACGTTCTTTTTCAATGGCGTTGTTGTCCATGACGGTATCAACAACTTTTTCATGATCAGCAAAGGTGCCGGACTGGCGCAGTAGTTGGTCCACCATGGTGGTTTTGCCGTGGTCAACGTGGGCGATGATGGCGATGTTGCGGATTTGTTTATGGCTCATTTTTCACTTTCTAAAAGGTTG
>CANCDA010000073.1 GCA_947374705.1 Comamonadaceae bacterium
GCGGCCGACGTGGTGCTCAAAGAGCGCCGCCGCCTGGTGCTGATGGTGCGCGAATCTCCTCTGCATGCGGGGCATTTGCGCAGCATGACGCAAGCGGTAGAAAACGGCGCCATCATCATGCCGCCCATGCCCGCCTTTTATGCAAAACCTAAAAGCCTGGACGATATGGTCAACCACACCGTGGGGCGCTGCCTGGATTTGTTTGACATTGAGACTGATTTGGTGAACCGCTGGTCGGGCATGAGAAATTCGCGTGAATAAAACCCTGTTTGTTTATTACAAAATTGAAACCGCCCAGCATGCGAGCTGGGTGCAACGGGTGCGCGACTTCCAACTTCAATTGCTTGAGCGACACCCCTTGCTTGAGATTGAACTCATGCAACGCCCTGCCAGCACTGACGGCTTGGAAACCTGGATGGAGATCTACCGCCACCCCGATGGCATCTCCGAGCTGCTGACTCAGGCCATTCAAAGTTTGGCGCTTGAGATGGGCTTGCCCAGCAAACGCGCCAGTGAAGTTTTTGTCCCCCTGATTTAAACTTCGGCCCATGTCGAAGTTTCTCACCGCCGCGCTCTACAAATTTGTGGAGTTGCAGGACACCCCCGCCCTCAAAACATCTTTGCAAACCTTGTGCGATAAGCATCGCATCAAAGGCACGCTGCTACTGGCCACGGAGGGCATCAACGGCACGATTGCAGGGGCTGAGGCCGATGTACGCACCGTGCTGGCCTACCTGCGCACAGACCCGCGCCTGATCGATCTGGCGCACAAAGAATCCTGGTCTGAATCGCCGCCGTTTTTGCGCATGAAAGTGCGCCTTAAAAAAGAAATCGTCACCCTGGGCGTGCCCGGCGTCAACCCTAGCCAAATGGCAGGCCGCTACGTCAAACCCGAAGCCTGGAATGCATTGATCAGCGACCCCAAAGTAGTGGTGGTGGACACCCGCAACGACTACGAGGTGGCGATTGGTAGCTTCAAGGGCGCACTCGACCCCCATGTCAAGACCTTTGCCGACTTACCGCAGTGGGTGTCAGAACAATCGACCCCAGGTGGCGCGCTAGACAGCACACAGAGCGAGAAACCCAAAGTCGCCATGTTTTGCACCGGCGGCATCCGCTGCGAAAAATCCACCGCCCTGCTGCGACAGCTCGGCTTTGACGAGGTGTACCACCTGGAAGGCGGCATCCTCAAATACCTGGAAACCGTGCCCCAAGCCAACAGCCTGTGGGAAGGTGAATGCTTTGTGTTCGACGAGCGCGTGTCGGTCGGCCACGGCCTGCAACCCGGCCCTTTTGAGCTGTGCCGCTCCTGCCGCCACCCGGTGGGTGACGCGCAGCGCGAGTCCTCGCATTACGTCAAAGGCGTGAGTTGCCCCAACTGCTTTGACCAAAAAACCGAAGCGCAAAAACAAGGCTTTGCAGAACGCCAACGCCAAGTTGAACTGGCCCGCCAGCGTGGGCGGGTGCATGTGGGGGCGAAGATGCAGGGCAAGAGTGTGGATGTATCTCAGACCTCCGACAAGTGATGAGCACTGGCTAAACCCTGCCCCGAAGTCTCTGCCGTGTCGTTGTCCAAATCAGGGCTCGCAAAAAAACCTATAGCCTGTGCCATCGCGACCAAGAGGTCCATGTTGGGTTAGCCATGTACTTCTCCTTTTACGGGCATGGGCGCGTCCGGGTCAATCAAGGCCTCAAGCCGCTCCAGCGCCATGTTGAGGTCATAGACTGTGATCTCAAGATTTCACTTCAAACAGAACACCACAGAAACACGTCCATTTATTTGTAAAATTTAAGCAAAATGGCGCAAAATGCGCCACAAAGGATGTTAATCATGACCCCAACCAACACTGCATTCGCCTCCGTCAAACTCACCTCAGCTCTGGTCGCGCAGGCTCGCGAGGCCGCACAACCCATGCGCCGTTCCGTAGCGGGTCAAGTAGAGTATTGGGCCACGCTAGGGCGCATCGTGGAGCACAGTGGGCTTACCGCTCAAGAAGCCCAAACGGCCATCGCCAACTACGAGGCGGCAGCTCACCGCACCCGCACAGAGGCTACGAAAGCCCCATCTCAAGCAGACACACTTCTGTCCCAATTTATGGCCTCAGAGGCTGACGGCAGCCTAGCGCAGCGAGTTCGTGAAGTCGTAGCCCAAAATCGCAGCAAATCAACTGGCGCTATCGTCTGATATGAGGCCCTGCACTTGCAACACATTGGCAATCCGCAAGATCGCTCAGAGCAGGCGCGCGGATGGGTCGATGCCCGCCGGGCGGCATTGCTTAGATCAGGCCAATCGTTTGTGAGCGAAACCGTGTTCTCTCATGCCTCCAAACTCGCGCTCATTCAGGAAGCGCAAGCGAATGGATTTTTCGTCATGCTGCTGGTTGTGGCGCTCGACCAGCCCGAACGCCTACTGGAGCGAGTACATCAGCGCGTGTCAGAAGGTGGGCATCCGGTGCCCGCTGAGCGCATATTGGCGCGCTACCCACGCACACTCGCCAACCTGAATCAAGCTGTGCGGCTGGCCGATGCTGCCGTGTTGTATGACGCGCAAGACATTGCACCAGGAACCCACACTGCGGTAGCCATCTGCAAAGGCAGTTGGACGAAAGAACTGGTGCAACCGCTTCCGCAATGGGCAATGCAAATTTTAGATACGAATAGCCCTGCAGCCCATATTCCACTAAAGTTATAAGCTATTATTTTTGTAGCAACCACGCCACCAACGCATCCCCCACCGCCCTCGGCTGCTCCATGGTGCACATGTGGCCGCAGTCTTCGATGATGCTCAGCGTGGCTTGCGCGCCCAAGTGACTTAAAGCGCTGGCCATGACTTCGTGCTGGGCCGGGCCGCTCCAGCTGTCTTCGCGTCCACACAACACGAGTGTGGGGCAGGTGATGGTGGCCAACTGGGGAGCCGAGTCGCGCCGCCCGAGTAGCGCGTTGATCTGCGCTTCAAACTGGGCGGGGTTGCTGCGCTCCAGCATTTGCAAAATGTCTTCAAACACGGGGGTGCTCAGGCGGCGGGGGTGCACCATGCCTTTGGCCCATTGTTGGCCCATGGCGCGCATGCCTTGAAGGCGGGCTTGTGCCAGCAGCGTCATGCGACCTGCCCGCTCACGCGTGCCCGCTTCGCCTGCTGGCAACGGGTGGGTGCCGGTGTCCATCAAGGCCAGGCGCTCCACGCGCTGCGGGGCCAGGCGCATGACTTCCATGGCCACGCGGCCACCCATGGAATGGCCGGCCAGGGCAAAACGCTCGGTGGGGGCCTCGTCCAGCACCTGCTGGGCCATGGCGGTGAGCGAGTCGCGCAGGCCGTAGGCCATGACATGGCACTCAGCGTGGGCTTGCAGCGCAGGCAACAGGGGCGTCCAGACGGCGGCGTCGCACATCAGGCCGGGGAGCAACATCAAAGTGGTCATGGCTTATTGATCCCCGATGTGGAACATCTCGGTGTCCACTTCGCTTTGCGACTGGGCGCTGTAGCGCGGGCCGACCACGGTGGTTTGGTTGATGAGGGCTTCCACTTGGGTGATGGTGGCGGGGCTGAGCTTGACCTCCACCGCGGCCAAGTCTTCGCTCAGGTGCGCCACCTTGGTGGTGCCGGGGATGGGGATGATGTCATCGCCCTTGTGCAGTAGCCAAGCCAGCGCGAGTTGGGCCGGGGTGCAGCCCGCCTGCGCCGCTATCGCTTGGTAGGCGGGCAGCAATTGCAAGTTGGCCGCGTAGTTGGCGGGGTGAAAACGCGGCATGGTGTGGCGGATGTCTTTGGCCTCTAGCGTAGCCACGTCCGTCAATTTGCCGGTGAGGAAGCCGCGTGCTACGGGGCTGAAGGCGACGAAGGCCACGCCCAGCTCGCGGCAGGCTTGCAGCACGGCGATCTCGGGGTTGCGCGCCCATAGCGAATACTCAGTCTGCAAGGCGGTGATGGGGTGCACGGCGTGGGCACGGCGCAGGGTGCTGGCCGACACCTCGGACAGGCCCAGCGTGCGAACCTTGCCCTCCTCCACCAAGCGCGACATTTCTCCCACGCTGTCTTCAATCGGTACTTTTTTGTCGAAGCGGTGCAGGTAGTAGAGGTCGATCACATCGGTCTGCAAACGGCGCAGGCTGTCTTCGCAGTTCTTGCGCAGCGTCTCGGGGCGGCCATCGATCACGCGCTTGATGCCATCAGGGAAGGTGACGCCCGCCAAGCCGCCCTTGCTGGCCAGGGTGAAGCGTTGGCGGTGCGGTTTGAGCACTTTGCCCAACAGGTCTTCGTTGGCCCCAAAGCCATACAGGGCGGCGGTATCAAACAAGGTCACGCCGTTGTCCAGCGCGGCCAGAAGCACGCGCTCAGCGGCGTCAAAGGCGGGGGGCACGCCGTAGGCGTAGCTCAGGCTCATGCAGCCCAGACCGAGGGCGGAGACTTGGAAGGGGCCGAGTTTGCGTGTTTGCATGTAGGTTCTTTCTGAGAATGCGCAGGCTTAAATTACTCTGCTTTGATGTTGCTGTTGCGGACCATCTGCGTCCACAAGGCGGCTTCGGCTTTGGTCAGGGCCAGCAACTCGGTGGGGGTGCTGGTCTTGAGGATCAAGCCCTGTTGGGTGAGCTTGTCATGCACGGCGGCGTCCGCCAGTGCGGCGATGATGGCAGCGCGGTAGGACTCCACCTGTGCTGCGGGCATTTTGGGTGTGCCCCAGACGGAAAACCAAGGATCGGCATGGAAGTTTTTAGCGCCCTGCTCTTGCAGCGAGGGGATGTCAGGGAAGCCAGGGTGGCGATCCCGCAGCGAGCCGCCGATGATCTTCAAGCGCCCCGCGTCGCGCAACGGCACTGCGACCTGAATGGGCATGAACATGGCGGGGATTTGCCCGCCCAGCAAATCATTGAAGGCCGGCGCCGAGCCCTTGTAGGCAACATGTTCCAGCGATACCCCCACAGATTGCTTGAGCAGCTCCATGAACAAATGGTGGTGCGTGCCATTGCCGGGGGATGCATAAAACAAGCCGGGTTTGGACTTGGCCCAAGCGATGAATTCGCTCAGGTTTTTAGCAGGCACATCCTTGTGCACCACCAGCACAAACGACGAGGAACACACTTGGGTGATGGGCGTGAAGCCGTTGATCACATCAAAGTCAACCGACTTGTAAAACAGCGGCAAGGTCACTGTGGTGGCGGGCACGATCATCAGCGTGCCGGGGTCGCTGGACTTGGCCACAAAGTCCATGCCGATCATGCCGGAGGCACCGGCCTTGTTCTCAACGATGTAGCCCATGTCCAGCTTGGCCTGTAGGACCGGGCCAATGGCCCGTGCAATCAAATCGGGTGTGGTGCCAGGGGTGAGGGGTACGACCATGCGCAGCAACTTTTGCTGGGCTTGCACCACGCCCATGCTGGTCAGCCCGACAGCACCCGATATAGCCAAGAGGGTTCTGCGATTGAGGGTCATGGGGCTTGCTCCGGTGCGCTGGGTTGCTGTGAGGTTTTAGGCCTGCTTCTCGGCGTCCAGTTTCTTCAGCATCTTGTTGCGCACCAGGTTCCAGAAGCGCCCATAGTCTTGCCACACCACGTTGGCCGCCACTTCCTGGTCGTCCATGAAGGTAATTTCACCGCTCGGGCCAGCCAGCAGTTCAGCTTGGTATTGCATGCGCGCGTTTTGCTCTAGGTACACACTGCGGCCCACGGCCACTTGCAGGCTCTCACCCACCACCACAGCGCCGTGGCCGCGCATCAAAGCGGCAGGATGACCACCCAATTTTTTCGCCAACGAGGCACCGAGGTAAGTGTCACGAACCAGCATGTCGCTGCCCGGCAAGGCATCGCGGATTTCCCAGTTGGGCACGCCCAGACCAATGAAGGCCGACATGTGGAAGATGGGGCGCAGCGAGGTGTTGGTGCAGCAAAACGGGATGACCGACGGCGAGTGGTTGTGCACCACGGCCATCACTTCGGGGCGCACCTTGTACACCTCGCCGTGGATGAAACGCTCGTTCACCGGGTGACGGCCCTGCGCGTCGATGGGCTGACTCTCCATGTCGAACTCCATCATGTCGGATTCGACCACCAACTCCGGCGGAGCCGAGCGCGCCATCCAGAAACGATTGGGGTTGACCGGGCAGCGCACGCTGATGTGCCCGTAGGCGTCAATGATGCCGTGATCCGCCAGCAGGCGGTAGGCGATGACCAGGTCTTGAAACAGGCTGGCGTGGGTTGGACTCATAAGGGACTCCTGAAAATTTAAAGTTTTAAATTGAATTACTCGACGACGATCTTGCCGCGCGTCACCACCTGCGTCCACAGCTTGATTTCTTTGCGCAGCAAGGCGTCGAAGCGCTCGGGCTTGCCGCCTGCCGGGTCCACGCTTTGCTTGGCCATGGCTTCTTTGACTTCGGGCAGCAGGAGCAGTTGGTTGATTTCGGCGTTCATCTTGGCCACGATGGCCGGGGGCGTGCCTGCTGGGGCCAGCATGCCGTACCAGGTCTCCACCAGCATATTGGGGTAGCCCGACTCAACAAAGGTGGGCACTTGCGCAAAGGCAGGCACGCGCTCGGGCCCCATCACCGCCAGGATGCGCAACTTGCCGCTTTGCGCCAGCACCGAGGCGCTTTGCAATGACACGACACTGGCCTGCACGTGCCCGGCCACCACGTCATTGAGCGCACCGGCACTGCCTTTGTAGGTGACGTGAACCATGTTGGTTCCCGTCTCTTGCTTGAACAACTCCATGGCCAAATGCTGCGAGCCACCTGCACCGGGTGAGGCGTAGTTCAAAACGCCGGGTTGCTTTTTGAGTTGCGCCACAAACTCACGAACATTGTTGGCGGGGAATTTGGGGTTGACGACCAGCGTCATCGCGCTGGTGCCCAACAAGGCGACCGGGGCAAAGCTCTTGAGCGGGTCAAACGGCAGCTTGGGGTTGGTGGCCGCAATCGTGCCGAAAGAGGTGGCGACAAAGCCGAAGGTGTAGCCATCGGGCGCGGCCTTGGCCACGGCGTCAGTGCCAATCGTGCCGCCCGCTCCGGCCTTGTTTTCCACCACCACCGGCACGTTCCAGCGCTGCGCAATGCGGGTGCCCAGCAGACGGGCCAGCATGTCGCCCGTGGTGCCGGGGGTGTAGGGCACGATGAACTGGATGGGGCGTGTGGGGTAGTCTTGGGCTTGGCCACCTAGAGGCAAAACCGACGCACACAACACGCTCAGGGTGGCAATGAGTTTCACGGTCAATACCCCCGCTTAATGTCCAGTCGCCACCGCCGCAATTTGCACCGCGTCTTCAGGCACTTGCATCCCACGCCACACGATGTGCATGTCCGGGCGCAACAGGATCAGATCGAAACCATAGAGGTCACGGGCGATCTGGTCGGGTACATCCAACACGGTCAAAGGCGCACCCAGGGCGTTGATGGCTTGCTCCAGCCGGGTGGTATTGGCCTGGGTGTTGCCGAGCTTGAGCAGGGTGTAGCAGTCTATCGGCAGCTTGTCTTGCATCGCTGTGCCGTCGTTCAGCCAGACGTGCGGCAGGCGCGCACCGGGCCAGGTGCTGGGTACGTACTCACGGAACAAATGCTCCGGCCCGCCGGGGATGTCCATGATGAGGGGCGAATCAACATAGCGGTAGCCCATCTCGGCCCCGGTCATCTCGTTGGTCTTGCGCTGCTCCACGTTGGCCACACTGGCCAGCGTTTCACGGTTCTGCTTGCCCTCAGGCGTGTTTTCGGTGATGTTGGCGCGGTACATGGAGCGCCACTTGCGCCGCCCAATGGAGGCATAACGCGACGCGCCCACATTGCGCTCGCCCACCTGACGGCGCTCATGCGAGTAAGACCCCAGCAGGTTCGCGCCGCCCCAGCCTTGCAGCGTGCCGGCCAGCTTCCACGACAGGTCAAACGCATCGCCCACGCCGGTGTTCATGCCCAAGCCCCCCGTGGGGATGACCAGATGCGCCGCGTCACCCGCCAGAAACACGCGCTGATCACGGTAGCGGTCGGCCAGCAGCAGGTTTTGCCGCCAGGGGAAGCACGACAGCATCTCGTACTTGACAGGAAAACCTATGACTTTTTCAAACTGCGCTTTCATGGCTTCGTCAGAGTCCACCACGGCGTGCAGCGTCCAGTGCACGGTGGAGTCTTGCATGATGAGAAAACTCGCCTTGTTGTCGGCCACATGGTAGTGGCGACCCCGGCCTGGCCCGTTGCCCAGGGGCAATTTGTCAAACAACTCATCGCAACGAAACAGCGCCTGGCGAAACTCCATCATCGCGCCTTCACCGCGCAGCTTGATGCCCAGTTGCTTGCGCACCGGGCTGGTACCGCCGTCGCAGCCGACCAGGTAAGTGGCGCGGATGGTTTCAGTAGTACCGCCTGATTTCACGGTGGCGCTCACGCCCTCATCGTCTTGCTCTTGTGAAATGAATTCCGTGCCAAAACGCACCGTCACCGTGGGCAAGCTCTCCGCAATTTGTTTGAGCAATGGCTCCAGCGTGTACTGCGAGATCAACTGGTAGGGCTCCAGTGAACCCGTACCGTCATTGGTCAAGCGACCATCGGCTCTGGCTTCGTCAACGCTGGGGTAGCGCAAGCGCAGCAGCGGCGGCTCGTTCAGGCTGAGGACGACATAAACGTCCATCGGGCAATCGCCGCGCAGGCCCACCTTGCGAATCGGCTCGGCCAGACCAATGCGGCGGTACATCTCCATGGTACGGGCATTGGCACGCTCCATTTTGGGCAGAAACTGCGGCGCGTCTTTTTGCTCGATCAGCGTGCAATGAACGCCGCGCTTGCCCAGATCAATCGCCAGCGTCAACCCCACCGGGCCTGCGCCAACGATCAGAACTTCACACTTCTGCATGGAATGTTTTCCTCAATAAAAAAGACCTGCCACCTTGCGGTACAGGCCGATTTTAGGGGAGAGGAAAACTCACAAACTCACACCCGCCCTCACTTCAGTCATCACCTCAGTTTTCAGTAGCTCAGTCGTGCCACATCCCGCAAGACCTCGGGCGTGGTGCTGGGAAAACCAAAATACTCCAAATAAGCCGGGATTTGCTCAAACAGCATGTCTGTGCCCACCTGCGTGGCACAGCCACGGGCCTGGGCGGCAGCCAGAAAAGCGGTGGTCTCGGCCTTCATCACCACCTCACCGACAAAGGTACTGGCGGCAACGCGGCTCATGTCCATGGGCATGGGGTCGCCCACGTTCATGCCCAGCGGCGTGGCGTTGACCACCAGGTCGAAGCCTGCGGGGTCGTTGGAGCCGGTGCTGACGGTCAGCGCCGGGTAATGCTGGCGCAGACGTTGACCCAACCCTTCAGCAGACGCGGCATACACATCAAACAGACCCAAACCCGCCACACCCGCAGCCGCCAGCGACGCGGCTATGGCAGAGCCCACACCGCCGCTGCCCACCACCAAGGCACGTGCGCCTTGGAGCTTGAGCCCTTTGCGCAGCACACCGCGCACAAAGCCCTCGCCATCAAACATGTCGCCTTGCAAGCGGCCATCCGGCCCCAGGCGCACGGCATTGCAGGCACCGGCAATGGCGGCTGTTGGCGAAATCTCGTCGAGCAAGCCGACGGTGGTGACCTTGTGCGGCATGGTGATGAGCGCGCCCCGGATGTTGCTGAGTTTGAACACCGAGCGAAAAAAGGCCGGGTAGTCTTCCGCCCGGCAGCCCATGGGCACGACGATGGCGTTGATGCCCATGGACTCAAACCACGGGTTGTAGATCATCGGCGCTTTGAAGCTGTGCGTGGGAAAGCCGATGTGCGCGATGAGTTCTGTGTGGCCGTTGATCATTTTGCCGTCACCGCCGCACGCAAGGCCAGCAGGTAGCTGTCAACGCCGAAACCGCAGATCTGCCCGCGTGCAATATCCGCAATCACGGAGTGGTGGCGGAAGGCTTCGCGGGCGTGGATGTTGGACATGTGAACCTCAAAAATAGGGCATTTGAGGATGCTCAACGCGTCACGAATCCCATAGCTGTAGTGTGTCCAGGCACCGGCGTTGATCAGCACGGCGTCCACTTGGTCAGCATAGGCTTGGTGGATGCGCTCGGCCATCTCACCCTCATGGTTGGTCTGGAAGTGCGCCACCTGCGCGCCCAACTCCTGGCCCAGCTTGACCACCTGTTCGTTGATCTGGTCCAGCGTGATGGTGCCGTACTGCTTCGGGTCGCGTTTGCCGAACATGTTGAGGTTAATGCCGTGCAGCATGAGGATTTTCATGGGGGGGGTTCCTGATAAAAATAGGGCCGATGGGGACAGAACCCTTGCGAGCAACAGCCCCCATCCCTGCCTTCCCCCAGCGGAGGAAGGCGCTAGGCCATTACTTGCGCAGCTTGGCCAGCTCGGCCATGGTTTCGTTAACGGTGGCTTCACCCACGTTGGCGCTGAACTGGGCGATCACGGGTTTCATCTTTTCGCGCAGCTTAGCCACTTCGGCAGGGGCGAACTGGGTCACGGTCATGCCGTTTTTCTTGAGCAGTTCCAGATTGGCAGCCACGGCGGCGCGTGACTCTTTGCGCTGGGCAATGGCGGCTTCGTCAGCGGCATCGTCAATGATTTTTTTGTCAGCGGCGCTGAGCGTGTCCCAAACCTTCTTGCTGAAGATCACCGACTGCGGGTTGTACTGGTGGTTGGTCAAGGCGATGTGCTTTTGAACTTCCCAGAACTTGTTGGCGGCGATCACGCTGATCGGGTTCTCTTGGCCGTCAATGGCTTTTTGCTCCAAGCCGCCATAGACCTCGGGGAAAGGCATGGGCGTGGGGTTAGCACCCAGGGCTTTGACCCAGGCCACGTTGATGGGGTTGGGGATGACGCGCAACTTGAGGCCGTCAATGTCTTCCACCTTGTTCAGCGGGCGCTTGCTATTGGTCATCTGGCGGTAACCCAGCTCCCAGTACGACAGGCCCACAATGCCTTTTTCTTCCAACTTGGCGTGCAGCTTCTTGCCTACCGGGCCGTCCACAATCGCGTCTGACTCCTTCTCATTGGCGAACAGGAAGGGGAAGTCAAAAATCCCCAGTTCTTTGACTTCGCTGGCCAGGATGCCAGAGTTCATCACCGACATCTCAATCGTGCCGCCTTTGATGGCCGACAGAACGGCCTGATCGCTACCCAAAGAGCTATTAAGAAACAGGTTGACCTTGATCTTGCCGCCGGACTTGGCCTCCACGGTTTCTTTGAATTTCTTCATGCCAGCAACGGCAGGATGCCCCTCTGGGCTGCTGAGGGCGAACTTGAGGGTTCGCTCTTGCGCACTGGCCATGCCGAAAGCAGCCAGGGCCGCGACGGCCAATACCGACTTCATCATCAAACGTTTCATTCTTGTCTCCTGAAAAAACACAAAGTACGCCAACAAAGAGAAGCAGGCCGTGGCGTACCCAATACGCCCTGCTTCAGAAAAATA
>CANCDA010000074.1 GCA_947374705.1 Comamonadaceae bacterium
CTGCAAAACTACAGCGAACTGCTCCCTGCTTTGAAGGTGATGCTGGACGACCATGCGTACGGCCTGTCGCGCCGACGATTGACGGTGTCCACCTCAGGGGTCGTGCCCATGATGGATCGACTGGCCCAGGATTGCCCAGTGGCGCTGGCGGTGTCTTTGCATGCGCCCAATGACGAGTTGCGCAGCAACTTGGTGCCGCTGAATAAGAAGTACCCCATTGAAGAGCTTCTGGCGGCTTGTAATCGCTATTTGCAGCACGCCCCGCGTGACTTCATTACTTTCGAGTACTGCATGCTGGACAAGGTCAACGACCAGCCTGAGCATGCCCTGCAGCTGGTCGAGTTGGTGCGCAAGCATTCCACGGGTGGCGTGTGGTGCAAGTTCAACCTGATTCCGTTCAACCCCTTCCCGGCGTCCGGTCTATTGCGGTCGGCGCAAAATCAAGTTGTGGCATTTGCCAAAATTCTCATGGATGCTGGTATCGTGACCACCATCCGCAAAACGCGGGGCGATGATATTGATGCGGCCTGCGGCCAATTGGCAGGAGACGTCAAGGATCGAACCCGAGTCGGTGAGCGCATGGCTCAACAACGCACGGTGATGCTCAAGCCGGTCAAATCATTTGAGAAAAATCACGAGGAGATTTGACGCATGAGAATGTTCGCTTTGCATCGCTGGTGTCTTGATCGACCAGTTTTTTACGCCGCGCTCGCTTGCGTGGCCTTGCTGGGCTTGACCGCTTGCGCCTCGGGCGGGGGCGGCTACGAAGCCTCCTCACGCGGCGTTGAGCTGGTGACGGATTCTGATGAGCCCGAAGCGCGAAAGCGGGCCAAAATCAGGATGCAACTGGCGGTTGGTTACTTCGAGCAAGGTCAAACAACGATCGCGCTCGATGAGATCAAGCAGGCCTTACTGACGGACCCCAGCTTTGCAGAAGCCTTTAACCTGAGGGGGCTCATCTACATGCGCCTCAACGACATGCGCTTGGCCGATGAGAGCTTCCGTCGTGCGATGACGCTCAATCCCAACGATGCCAATGTGCTTCACAACTATGGTTGGATGCTGTGTCAGCAGACCCGCTACACAGAGTCAGTACAAGCATTTTCTCGCGCCATAGCGAACCCGACCTACGGTGGAAGAGCAAAAACCTGGATGACCCAAGGCTTGTGTCAAGTCAGAGCGGGCCAACTGGTGGAAGCTGAGCACAGTTTGGCAAAATCGTATGAGCTGGATGCGGGCAATCCGATCACGGGTTACAACTTGACTTTGTTGCTCCTCCAGCGCGGTGATTTGAGCCGTGCGCAGTTTTATATTCGACGCCTCAATAACAGTGAGTTGGCCAACGTGGAGTCCCTTTGGTTGGGCATCAAAGTGGAGCAGCGACTAGGCAATACAGAAGCCTTGGAGCAACTGGCGGGGCAACTTCGCAAGCGCTATCCGCAGTCGCGGGAGCTTGGGGCATTTGAGCGGGGAGCTTTTAATGAGTGATCTTGACCTTAGCCTTGCTGCTTCAAGCGAAGCCAATGGGAAGGACAACGAAGCCGACGCAGAAAGTGCAGGCGCGTTGATTAAAGCGGCGCGTGAGCGTAGTGGCCTTCACATCGCTGCATTGGCCGTTTCGTTGAAAGTGCCCGTCAAGCGACTTGAAGCCTTGGAAGCGGATCAATGGGACAGTTTTCCCGATGCTGTATTTGTGCGTGCGCTGGCCTCCAGCGTCTGCCGCAGCTTAAAAATTGACCCGGTTCCTGTGCTTGCGCGGCTGCCCAAAGCCGTGATGCAAAGCCCTTTGGTCGGCTCTAAAGGGATCAACACACCTTTGGCAGTGCCGGGAATGGCGCAGAGCAGTTCTGCCTTGAATCAGTTGTCCAAGCCAGTCGTCCTGACCGGCTTGGCTTTATTGGCGGGTGCATTGGTTTTGATTTTTTTCCCCGATATGAGTCGCATCGAGGAGGTGGTCGTCAGCCCTAACCAAGCCGTGTTCCCGTCTGTGCCCACAACAGAGTCCGTTTCCGCGACTTCAACAGATCCGATGGTTGAAAAGGTCAACGGCAACGAGCCGGTGGTGAGCAACGCTTTGGCTGCAAGCGCCTCAGCCCTGGTCACAGCGAATGTCAGCGGTACGGCAACGCTTGGCACTGTGCCGCCTGTATCTGCGAGTCCCGGTGTTGCGTTGGTTAAGCCCATTGCACCCCCCGCAGAGCTCGTCGCTTCGGGCGTGTTGATCATTAAATCCAAAGCCCCCTCTTGGGTCGAGGTGACCGATGCCAAAGGCGTGGTTCAGCTCCGAAGAATTTTGGAGTCGGGTGAACTGGTTGACGTGGCCGGTGCTTTGCCGATGGCGGTTGTGGTGGGGCGTGCGGATGTCATTGAGGTTCAGCTGCGTGGAAAATCTTTCGATCTGCAAGCCGTCACCAAATCCAATGTAGCCCGATTTGAGGTGAAATAGTGAGCATGTCTTTACCGATTGACGTGGCATACCCTCAGCCTCGCCAGACCCAACAGTCGCGCGTGAGTTGGGGCTCTAATGTCGTGACCGTGGGCGGCGACGCGCCAGTGCGCGTGCAGTCCATGACCAATACCGACACGGTGGATGTCATTGGCACGGCCATCCAAGTCAAAGAATTGGCATTGGCGGGCTCAGAGATGGTTCGCATCACGGTCAATACGCCCGAGGCGGCCCAAGCAGTGCCGCACATCCGCGAGCAGCTTGACCGCATGGGGATTGACGTTCCGTTGATTGGTGACTTTCACTACAACGGCCACACCCTGCTCAGTCAACACCCGGCATGCGCCGAAGCTTTGTCAAAGTACCGCATCAACCCCGGCAATGTGGGCAAGGGTGACAAGCGTGACCGTCAGTTCGGGCAAATGATTGAAGCCGCCATGCGCTGGAACAAGCCGGTTCGCATCGGCGTGAACTGGGGTAGCCTCGATCAAGAATTGCTGGCCAGTTTGATGGACGAGAACAGTCGTCGTGCCGTGCCCTGGGATGCCAAGCCTGTGATGTATGAGGCGCTCATCACTTCCGCCCTTGATTCAGCTAAACGTGCCGAAGCCATGGGCATGGCTGGCCGTCAAATCATGCTGTCCTGCAAGGTCAGTGGCGTGCAAGATTTGATTTCGGTTTACCGTGAATTGGCCCGGCGCTGCGATTACCCACTTCACTTGGGTTTGACCGAAGCGGGCATGGGCGGCAAGGGGACGGTGACTTCATCCGCGGCTTTGGCGATTCTCTTGCAAGAGGGCATTGGTAACACCATTCGCGTTTCACTAACGCCCCAGCCGGGTGAGTCACGCACACAAGAGGTGGTCATCGCCTCAGAGATTTTGCAGGCTCTGGGGTTAAGAACTTTTGTGCCCAGCGTCACCGCGTGTCCCGGTTGCGGCCGCACCACCAGCACGACGTTTCAAGAGTTGACGCAACAAATTGACGACTTCCTTAGAGACAAAATGCCGGTCTGGCGCAAGCAGTACCCGGGCGTTGAGACGCTGCGCGTGGCGGTCATGGGCTGCATCGTCAACGGCCCCGGGGAGAGCAAACATGCCGACATCGGCATTAGTTTGCCCGGCACGGGGGAGGCCCCCGCCGCCCCCGTCTTCATCGACGGTGAAAAACGCATGACCTTGCGCGGGGAATCCATTGCACAGGATTTCCAAAAAGTGGTTGAAAACTACATTGAAAAACGTTTTGGCACTTCGGTGGTTACTGAAACGGTCTAACCCGCACCCATGACAGAGAAAACAAGCGCCACCAGGGCGAATAAACTGGTTGCCGTTAAAGGCATGAACGACATTTTGCCGCCTGAGTCAGCCCGTTGGGAGTGGCTGGAGGCGCAGGTTCGCACGCTCATGGCACGTTATGCCTATGCCAATATCCGCACACCCATTGTGGAGCCTACGCCCTTGTTTGTGCGCAGCCTGGGCGAGGTGACGGATATTGTTGAGAAAGAGATGTACTCCTTTGAAGACCGTCTCAATGGTGAGCCCCTGACGCTGCGCCCTGAGAACACAGCTGGCGTGGTGCGCGCCGTGGTAGAGCACTCCATGCTTTATGAAGGCGGCAAACGTCTGTACTACATGGGCCCGATGTTTCGGCACGAGCGGCCACAGCGGGGACGCTATCGGCAGTTTCACCAGATCGGCGCGGAAGCACTGGGTTTTGCAGGCGCTGAAGTCGATGCAGAGTTGATTCTGCTGGCCGATTCCCTGTGGAAGTTGCTCGGTCTCCAGGACGTGCGACTCGAATTGAACAGCTTGGGTCAGCCCGAAGAACGCAAGTTGCACCGAGCGGCGCTCATCGCTTACTTTGAGCAGCACGTCGATCAGTTGGATGAGGATTCGCGTCGTCGTTTGCACCTGAACCCCCTGCGTATTTTGGACACCAAAAATCCGGCGATGCAGGCGCTGGTTGAGGCGGCCCCCAAGCTCATCGAGTTCCAGGGTGAGGCCTCTTTAGGTCACTTCAACCGGGTACGCGCCATTCTGGATGCGAACGGTGTGGCCTATAGCTTGAACCCGCGCTTGGTGCGTGGCATGGACTACTACAACCTGACGGTTTTTGAGTTCATCACCACCCGTCTGGGCTCGCAAGGCACGATTTGCGGTGGAGGTCGATTTGACTACTTGATTGAACAAATCGGTGGTAAACCTGCTCCAGCCGTGGGCTGGGCACTGGGTGTAGAACGTGTGCTGGAGTTGCTCAAAGAACAAAATTCAGATGTCGCCCCGCCTGCGCTGAATGTGTATGCGGTTGTGCCCGAGTTGGATGCCTTGCCTGTGGCCATGAAGTGCTTGCAAGAGCTACGTGCGGCAGGCCTGCGTGTCCAGATGCACGCGGGCACAGGCGACGCCATGGGCAGCATGAAGTCCCAGTTCAAACGGGCCGACGCCAGCGGCGCGCGCTATGCCCTGATCTTTGGTGCTGACGAGCTGAGTCAGAACTTGGTGACGGTGAAATCATTGCGCGACGGTTCGGGCGCGCAGACGATGCAGTCACTGCTTGCCGTCTCCGACTGGGCGAGCCACTTACAATCACAGGCTTGAAAGCTTGGCGAGACAGACGCTGGCGAAGTGAAGCGCCGTCCTCAATCAACTAGAAAACCTTATGGCCAATCAACTCGATCTCGAAGAACAAGAACAGCTTGATCAACTTAAGCATTTCTGGGCACAGTATGGCAACCTGATCACTTGGTTGTTGATTGCGGTGTTGTCGGTGTTTGCCGCCTGGAATGCGTACCAATACTGGCAGCGCAATCAAGCCACACAAGCGGCTGCGCTTTTTGATGAGTTGGAGCGCGTGGCCAAGGGTAACGATACGGCCAAACTAGACCGTGTTTTGGGGGACATGAAGGATAAGTTCGCCTCCACCACCTACGCCCAGCAAGCGGCCTTGTTAACGGCAAAAGTTTATTTTGAAGCCGGCAAGTTGGATGAGGCGAAGTCCACCTTGTCATGGGTGGCTGATAAATCTTCGGATACGGGCTACCAGGCTCTAGCTCGCTTGCGTTTGGCAGGCATTTTGCTAGAGTCCAAGGCCTATGACGAGGCTCTCAAACAGCTCGCTAACACCTTCCCCGGTGACTTCGCGCCTTTGGTGGCAGACCGTCGCGGTGATATTTACCTGGCCCAGGGAAAGAAGAGCGAAGCGGGTGTGGAGTTTTTGAAGGCCTATCAAAGTTTGGATGAGGGTGCTGAGTACCGCCGTTTGGTTGAAGTGAAGATGGCTTCATTGGGACTCAGTGTGCCCCTGGCTAAAACCGAACCTGTTGGAGAGAAAAAGTGAGATCAACATTTCGCGTTTTCGCTCGCTACCTGAGAGGCGTACTGCCACTGTGCGTGTTGGGTGCGTTGGTCGCCTGTTCGGGGACACCGCAAAAGCACACACCAGCGGCGCTTTCGCCTAACGCGGCCCTCATCAGTGTCAAGCAAGTTTGGACGGCCAAAGTCGGCGAAGTGACTTTCCCGGTGAACGCGCAAGTCAGCGACCAGCGCATTGCCGTAGCCAGTGCGGCGGGTGTCGTGATGGTTTTGGATGCCAACACTGGCGCGCAAGTTTGGCGTGCTTCGGTCGGTACGTCTTTGGCTGCGGGTGCGGGTTACGACGGACAAGTGGCCGCAGTCATTACGCGAAACAATGAGTTGATTGCCCTGGAGTCGGGTCGCGAGTTGTGGCGTCAGCAGTTGACGGCACAAAGCTACACCGCACCGCTGGTGGCGGGTGGGCGTGTATTTGTGTTGGCGGCGGATCGCTCGGTCAGTGCTTACGACGGGCAATCAGGTCGGCGTTTGTGGAATCAACAGCGCCCCGGTGAGGCACTGGTATTGCGCCAGCCCGGTGTCTTGTTGGCCGTGGGAGATACCTTGGTCACGGGAATGTCGGGCAAGCTGTTGGGGATGAATCCTTTGAATGGCAGCATCCGTTGGGAGGCACCCATTGCCTCGCCTCGTGGCACCAATGATGTCGAGCGTCTGGTGGATTTGGTGGGACCGGCCCATCGCCTAGGCAATATGGTTTGCGCACGGGCTTTTCAGGCCGCAGTGGGTTGCGCTGATGCCAGTCGTGGCCTCTTGCTGTGGAGCAAGCCTGGCTCGGGGTCTGTGGGCCTGACGGGTGATGAGCCATTGATTTACGGTGTTGAAGCTGACAGTAGCGTGATCGCTTGGCGGCGCGCTGACGGCGAGCGGGCCTGGGCCACTGAGCATCTGCGCTACCGTGATTTGAGCGCGCCTGTGCTCGCGGGTCAGTCGGTGGTGGTCGGCGATGGCGCGGGGCTCTTGCACTTTCTATCGCGTGACAAAGGCGTCCCTCAGACGCGTGTGAGCACCGATGGTTCGGCCATCGTGACTGCACCGGTTTGGACGGGCAGCACCGTGGTTGTGGTGACACGCAATGGCAATATCTTTGGTTTTAGGCCTGAGTAAATTTAGTTTTTAGGCTTAATCGAATGAAACCTGTCCTGGCCTTGGTTGGTCGCCCTAATGTGGGCAAATCCACGCTGTTTAACCGACTCACCAAGTCAAGAGATGCCATCGTTGCGGACTTCGCGGGGCTCACACGAGATCGCCATTACGGCAATGGCAAACAGGGCAAGCACGAGTACATCGTGATTGATACGGGCGGTTTTGAGCCCGATGCCAGCAGCGGCATTTACAAAGAGATGGCCAAGCAGACGCAGCAGGCCGTGGCCGAGGCGGATGTCGTCATTTTTGTGGTCGATGCGCGTGGTGGCATCTCCAGCCAAGACCATGACATTGCCAAATACCTTCGCCGCTTGGGCAAGCCGTGCGTGTTGGCGGCCAACAAGGCCGAGGGCATGCAAGAGGGGCGTGCGCAACTGATCGAATTTTTCGAATTGGGTTTGGGTGAGGTGTACCCCATTTCCGCGTCACACGGACAGGGCATACGTGACCTGGTCGATTTGGCCTTGGACCCCCTCAATTTGCCCGACCCCGAGGAAGACGATGGCAGTCTGGACGCAGGCATTATCAAATTGGCGGTGGCGGGTCGGCCCAATGTGGGCAAGTCCACCTTGATCAACACCTGGCTCGGGGAAGAGCGCTTGGTGGCCTTTGATTTGCCGGGCACGACACGCGATGCGATCTCCGTGCCCTTTGAACGCGATGGCCAGCAGTTCGAGTTGATTGACACGGCTGGCTTGCGCCGCAAAGGCCAAGTGTTTGAGGCGATTGAGAAGTTCTCCGTCGTCAAAACCTTGCAAGCCATCGAGTCTGCCAATGTGGTGCTGCTGCTGCTGGATGCGACCCAAGGCGTGACCGACCAGGACGCCCATATTGCGGGCTACATCCTGGAGTCTGGCCGTGCAGTGGTCTTGGCGGTGAATAAATGGGACACGGTGGATGACTACCAGCGCCAATTGGTGCAGCGTTCCATCGAAACGCGCCTGACGTTTTTGAAGTTCGCGAGCCTGCATTTCATCTCCGCCAAGAAGCGCCAGGGTTTGGGGCCAGTGTGGGCCTCCATCATCCAGGCGCACAAGGCCGCCAATTGCAAGATGTCAACGCCCATCCTCACGCGCTTGCTGCTGGAGGCGGTTCAGTTCCAGACACCTAAGCGCTCAGGCATGTTCCGCCCCAAGCTGCGCTATGCGCACCAAGGGGGGATGAACCCGCCGGTGATCGTGATCCACGGCAACTCTTTGGATCATGTGCCTGAGTCGTACAAACGCTTTTTAGAAGGGCGTTTCCGCAAAGAATTTGATCTGGTGGGCACGCCTTTACGCATTCAGATGAAGACCTCGCGCAATCCTTACGCCGACAATGACCAGGATTGAAGAACAAGGCGCAATAAAATAAGCGGAACTTTTCCTTTGGGATTTGTCCTATATCAGCTTGGCCCCTGCACCCTGTGGTAAGGTCATACACTCTTTCAACAACGCTCTAAACACGGAGAATATCGTGAACAACAAAGGTCAGTTACTTCAAGACCCCTTCCTCAATACCCTGCGCCGTGAACACGTGCCGGTCTCCATTTACTTGGTGAACGGCATCAAATTACAAGGCCAGATTGAGTCTTTTGATCAATACGTCGTTTTGCTTCGCAACACGGTGACGCAAATGGTTTACAAACACGCCATTTCGACCATCGTGCCGGGCCGTGCGGTTAACTTTTCTGCCGAAACCAATGAGTCCTCGCCTGCCGCTTAATGGGTGGTCGGGTGAGTGAGGTCATCGCTGCGCCCACCATCTTGGTTGGCGTGGACTTGGGCCTTCCCCATTTTGATGCTGAACTTGAGGAATTAGGCCTGCTGGCTCAAACAGCAGGCCTCAACCCCGTTGCGCGCATCACCTGCAAGCGCAAAGCGCCCGACGCTGCCCTGTTTGTGGGCAGTGGCAAGGCCGATGAAATCAAACAACTGGCACTGCTCCATGGCGCGCAGGAAATTTTGTTTGACCAGAGTCTGAGTCCAGCCCAGCAACGCAATTTAGAGCGGCAGATGGAACTGCCCGTCAACGACCGAACGCTGTTGATTCTGCAAATTTTTGCCCAGCGTGCGCGCAGCCATGAAGGCAAGCTCCAAGTCGAATTGGCGCGCCTGCAGTACCTCAGTACCCGCTTGGTACGACGCTGGTCACACCTGGAGCGGCAAACTGGTGGCGCAGGTGTGCGGGGGGGGCCGGGTGAGAAGCAAATTGAGCTGGATCGCCGCATGATTGGCGAGGCCATCAAGCGCACCAAGGAGCGTTTGACCAAGGTTAAAAAACAGCGTCAAACCCAGCGCCGCCAGCGCGAGCGGCGCGACGCTTTCAACATCTCGCTGGTGGGCTATACCAATGCGGGCAAAACCACACTGTTCAATGCCTTGGTCAAAGCCCGTGCTTACGCTGCCGACCAGCTATTTGCCACACTGGACACGACCACGCGTCAACTCTACCTGGGTGACGCTGGGCGCTCTGTATCTCTGTCAGACACCGTAGGTTTTATCCGGGATTTGCCGCACGGTTTGATTGATGCCTTTCAGGCCACGCTGCAAGAGGCGGTGGATGCCGATCTCTTGCTGCATGTCGTCGATGCATCCAACCCTAATTTTCCGGAACAAATCGCTGAGGTGCAGCGGGTGTTGGTGGAAATCGGTGCGGCTGATATTCCGCAAGTGTTGGTGTTTAACAAGCTGGACGCCATTGAAGTTGAACGCAGACCCTTGCAGGTGGAAGACAGCTACGAGGTGGATGGCGTTGCCAGTCCGCGCGTTTTTGTCAGTGCGCGACAGGGCGAAGGTGTACCGCAGTTGCGCCAGAGGCTGGCGCGAATCGTCAATGAGCTTCAAAACTCAGTACCCAACGAGATAAATTTGATTGAAAATGACTTGACAGAAGACTGATTGGGCACAATCTGCGGGTCGGACACATCAGAGACGAAAACGAGACGAAACAATGAAACTCAATGCAATCGCTTTACGGCTGACAAGCTGGCCAAGCCGCCTACGGGGCATGTTCAATTTGAACGATCCGCGTTGGGGTCGCTCTGACGATGCAGCCTCTGGAAGCAACAAACCCGAAGCGGCTAAACCCGAAGGTGAAACACCTGCGCCACAACCACCACCTCCACAGCCCCCACAGAATGATGCGGGGCGAGGAAAGAACCAAGGCCCGCCTGATTTGGACGAGCTGTGGCGTGATTTCAACCGCAAACTCGGCGGGCTTTTTGGCGGCGCTAATGGTGGATCGGGTGGCAACGGGCGTGGGCGCATGCCCGGCGGTGGTGGAAACGGTGCTGGAAACGGTGGCGGTTTTCAACCCGACATGAAGAGCGCTGGCATCGGCGCAGGCTTGATTGCCGCCGTCGTCCTGTTGATTTGGTTGGGCACGGGCTTCTTCATCGTGCAAGAGGGGCAGCAAGCCGTGATCACCCAGTTTGGCAAATACAAGTCTAGTGTGGGCGCGGGCTTTAACTGGCGGCTGCCCTACCCGATTCAGCGCCATGAACTGATCTTCGTGACCCAGATTCGTTCAGTGGATGTGGGGCGTGACAACGTCATCAAGGCCACAGGACTGCGTGAATCCGCCATGCTGACCGAAGACGAAAACATCGTCGAAATCAAGTTCGCCGTGCAGTACCGCCTGAACGACGCGCGTGCCTTCCTGTTTGAGAGCAAGAACCCTGGCGAAGCGGTGGTGCAGGCGGCTGAGACGGCGGTGCGAGAAGTGATTGGCAAGATGCGCATGGACACGGCCTTGTCAGAAGAGCGTGACCAGATTGCACCCCGTGTACGCACCTTGGTGCAAAAAATTCTGGATCAGTACAAAGTCGGCATTGAGGTTGTGGGCATCAACCTGCAACAAGGCGGTGTGCGCCCGCCCGAGCAAGTGCAAGCCGCTTTTGATGATGTGCTCAAGGCCGGCCAAGAGCGCGAACGCGCCAAGAACGAAGCCCAGGCTTACGCCAATGACGTGATTCCGCGTGCCATTGGCTCGGCATCACGCTTGAACGAAGAGGCTCAAGCCTACAAGGCCCGCATCGTGGCACAGGCGCAGGGCGATGGTCAGCGCTTCCGCTCGGTGTTGACTGAGTACCAAAAGGCGCCTCAGGTCACGCGCGACCGGCTCTATCTGGAAACCATGCAGCAGATTTATGGCAATGTGACCAAGGTGCTGGTGGAGTCCAAGCAGGGCTCCAACCTGCTGTA
>CANCDA010000075.1 GCA_947374705.1 Comamonadaceae bacterium
CGGCTCCAGCCCTGCGCTTGCGTGACCGGTTGCAGCCACAGGCCAAAGCCGTGCCGAATGCCCATGGACAGGGTGACGATGGCGGCCCCGCAGATCAGCACTTGGGTGATGGAGAGTTTGTTGGCGATTTTTGTCATCGTTGAAATGTAGCCTTTATCAAGTTGGGTTGCTCAAGCCCTGAATTCATCCCCAAGCCCATCCCAGCATTGCAGGTAATGGGCGTCCAGTGCCCCGCCATTCATGGCATAGGTGCTGGGCACAAAGCGGTAGCGGCTCTCAAACATGAAGGCCAGGGTGTTGTCCAGCTTGTGCGGCACCAGCGTTGCGGCGCTGGCGTTCACAAACGCATCTGTGTCGGGGCCGTGCGGCACCATGCAGTTGTGCAGGGACGCGCCACCGGGCTTGAAGCCCTCGGGTTTGGCGTCGTACTGGCCATAGACCAGGCCCATGAACTCGCTCATCAGGTTGCGGTGGTACATGGGCGGGCGGAAGGTGTCTTCAGCCACCATCCAGCGCGGCGGGAAGATCACAAAGTCGCAGTTGGCCGTACCTGCCGTGTCTGAGGGTGAGGTCAGCACCGTGAAGATGGAGGGGTCCGGGTGGTCAAAGCTGATGGAGCCTAGCGCCATGAAGTGGGCGGTGTCGTACTTGTAGGGCACGAGGTTGCCGTGCCAGGCCACCACGTTAAAGGGGCTGCGCGGCTGACGGGCCGACCACAGGTGGCCGCCGTATTTCTTGACGATTTCAAACCCGCCGGTTGGCGAGGGTGCAGTGTCGAATGCCGCCGTGGGAGCCAAAAAATCACGCGCATTGGCCAAGCCGTTGGAGCCAATCGGGCCCAACTCTGGCAGGCGGAAATGCGCGCCATAGTTCTCGCAAACATAGCCACGCGCCGGGCCATCTGGCAGGGCAACCGAAAAGGCCATGCCGCGTGGCAGTACGGCCACTTCGCCGGGTTTGACCTCCAGCAGGCCGAGTTCGGTGGTCAGCATAACGCGGCCCTGCTGCGGCACCAGCAGCATCTCTCCATCCGCATTGACCAGTGCGCGCTGCGACATGGAGCGGTTGGCGACATACACCAGCGCGGCGACGCCGGTTTGGGCATCAACATCGCCGTTGGCCGCCAGCGTGCGCAGGCCATCCACAAAATCCAGCGGCTCCTCAGGGATGTCAAAAGGCCGCCAGCGCAAGGGGTCTGGTGGCACGGGTTTGCCTCCCCCAGTGCCTGCTGCGCTGGTGGTCCACAGCGGCTGCTTGTAGGGTTGGTAGGCACCAGTGACCACTGAGGGTTGACGGCGGTACAACCAGGTGCGGCGATTTTCGACACGGGGTGCGGTGAAGGCCGTGCCGGAGAGTAGCTCTGCATACAAGCCATGCGGTGCGCGCTGCGGACTGTTGCGGCCCACGGGCAATGCACCCGGTACGGCTTCGCTGGCCAACTCGTTGCCAAAGCCGGACAGGTAGCGCAAGGGTTGTGCGGTCATTGTGGTTCTCCTGAAAGAGTTACGCTGTGATGTCGCTCTGTGTTGAGGCGGCTTGCGTTTGAGCTACTTGGGCCTGTGCAATCAAACGGTCAAAGACTTCACTGAGTTGCTTGCGCTCTGTCGCGCTCAGCACCCCGAAGATGTCCTGGTTACGCTGGCTCACCACGTCCATAGTGCGCTGCCACGCGGTCTTGCCCTTGGGGCTGAGCGTGAGCACCACGCCACGGCCATCCAAGGGGCTGGCGACTTTGCGCACCAGGCCCTGGTTCACCAGCGACTGCGCGGCCCGGCTGGCCTGGCCCTTGTTCAGGTTGGCCTTGTGGGCCAAGTCATTGACCGACAGGGGGGCGAACGAGCCAATGGCCGTCAGGCAACGGCCATCGCTCATCGACAAACCCGCGTCACTCACATAAGCGCGCTGGCTGGTCATGTCGGTCAGCTTGTGCAGCAGGTGCAGGCGGTAGGTGAGGGTGCGGTCAAGTTGGGTCATGGAATGGTCATAGTGCGGCCAAGCGCTCGGCTTGTGCAATCAGGCCTAAGGCTTCGCTGGCGTCGGTCTGGCGGCTCAGCAAGGCGAGTGCGAGGGTGGCCAGAAACAAAGGCGCTTTGGCCTCGCCCACGCGGGCGGTGGCCTCGGCGAGCGCGGTGTAGGTTTGGTCGAGCGGGAGGCTCATGTAGGCTCCTGTTGAAAGGGTTTCAGGGCAGCAGCGATCTCTTGAGCGTTTGCTATCGGCCAGCAGCCCATCAGGTAGCCATCGGGCCGCACCAAATAGGCCGAGCCGTTGAGCGCACCATAGCGCTCACGGGCCTGGCCCGCTTCATCTATCCGCGTGCTGACCGTGGGCTGTCCTTGGCTGGCAATGCAGATCACTTGGACGTCGGCGGGGTCGGCTGCACCTGTGCGGGAGGTTGTGGCCAGTGCTGCCAGTTCGATGGGCAGTGCGGCATGTTCAGCAAAATACAAAACGACGAAGCCGCTGCCAAAGCCAGCGCTCAGGTGCGTGTCCCCGGTGATACCGCGCAACTTGGCCTCAGGCGCAGGCATACCTGCTCGAACCATGCCGCAGTCACCTGGCTGCGCAGGCCAATTGAGCGCCGAGCCCACGTATTCCACCGGTGTGGACTGGCGCGGATTGAGCAAGCCGCTCACCGTGCGGTCTTCCGTGGCCAGGCGCAGCGCCGCTTCCCGCAGCAACTTGAAGCCGTAGTTGGGTGGTGCCATGAATTCCGTGCTCTTGGCCCCGTAAACAATGTTCTCGCGCGTGGCCTGCACCCGCTCCGTGGCGTAACTGTCGAGCAACGCATCGGCTGCCTTGCCTTGCTGCACCAGCGCCAGCTTCCAGGCCAGATTAGCCGCGTCGTCCAGGCCCGAGTTGAGCCCGCGCACACCAAAAATCGGCACTAAATGCGCCGCATCACCTGCCAACAGCACGCGGCCATGGCGGTAGCTCTCCAGCGTGAGGCATTTGGCGTTGTAGATCGAAATCCACAGCGGCTCCCACGGTTCGTTCTCGCCAATCATGGCCAGGTGGCTTTGCACACGCGGCAACACGTTCTCAGGCTTGACGGCCTCAACCGGGTCTTCGTCGTCGCGAATTTGGTAGTCAATGCGCCAAACATCATCGGGCTGGCGGTGCATCAGAATGGTCGAGCCGGGGTTGGAGGGCGGGTCAAACCAGGCCAGCCGCTCCACCGCCCGGCGGGTTTTTTGCACCACGTCCACAATGACATAGCGGCCCTCGTACTGCGTACCCACCAGTTGCAAGCCCAACTGCTCACGCACCGTGCTGCGCCCGCCGTCACAGGCCACCACCCAGTCGGCTGCGACGGTGTGCAGGCCGTCCGCCGCTTCGATATCCACTTGCGCACCATGGATCTGTGGCCGCACCGCGACCACCTTGCTGGACCAGCGCACATCAACCAGACCCCCTTGAGCCAGCGCGGCCTTGTGCGCAAACTCTTCGGCGTAAAACTGCTGGATGTTGACCATGGGCGCAAAACGCTGCGTCGGCTCGCTGGGCATCTGGAAGTGCAGAACCTCTTTGTCACGGTAATAACTGCGCCCGCCAACCCATGACAAACCCTTGTCAACCAGCGGCTTGTCCGCCCCCACCCAGGCCAGTATTTCCTGCGAGCGGCGCGACATGCAAATCGCCCGGCTGCCCGTGCAATAGCTGGCGTCCATCTCAATGACCAAGCTGGCAATGCCATAGCGCGCCAGCAACGCCGCCAGCGTCATGCCCACGGGCCCACCACCGGCGATGAGGACGGGGACTTGTTCATGCCAATGGGCAGAAATGGGTTGGATCACGATGGTTGGATTCAATTGGTTTGGATTAAGTTGTTTAATTGGTTGTTAGCGCAACTATAGTCCAAATTCGAATCCCAGAGATTGGGTCAAGTCACCTTCTGCGTATCCATTAAGATGAAATGTGTTTTTAGTTGCCAGCCCATGGATGGCTTTATTCTTAACGAGCGTCCCTGACCTATGAGTTTGCATGAACAGGTGTTGGCCGCCTTTGCGCCTGGCAGTGCACTCGCCCTGTCTGTCGAGGGTTTTCGATGTCGTCCGGGCCAGACTGAAATGGCCTTGGCCGTGGCCAACATCATAGAAGATGGCGGTGTTTTGGTGGTTGAGGCGGGAACGGGCGTGGGCAAAACTTTTTCCTACCTTTTGCCCGCATTGCTCAGTGGTGAGCGGGTGTTGGTGTCCACTGCGACCAAGACGCTGCAAGATCAATTGTTTGGACGAGATTTACCCAATTTGATTGCCACTCTGGGCTTGTCCGTGCGTACGGCCCTGCTCAAAGGGCGGGGCAGCTACCTGTGTTTGCACCGTATGGGGCAGGCCCGGCAAGATATGACGTCTGGGGGCGGCATCACTAGGGCATTGGCCCGCATTGAAATCTGGTCGCAAGGCACGAAGACGGGTGATTTGGCCGAGTTGCCGGGTCTGGATGAGCGCTCGCCCTTGATTCCTTTGGTGACGTCCACCCGTGAAAACTGTCTGGGTGCTCAATGTCCGCAGTTTCGCGCTTGCCATGTCAACAACGCTCGCCGTGAGGCCTTGGCAGCGGATGTGGTGGTGATCAATCATCACTTGTTTTTTGCCGATCTGGCGGTGCGTGAATCCGGTATGGCCGAGTTGCTGCCCACGGTGCGAACAGTCATTTTTGATGAGGCGCATCAACTCAATGAGACCGGTGTTCAGTTCTTGGGGCGCCATTTGTCCACGGGGCAACTACTGGACTTTGCGCGGGACATGCTGGCCTTGGGTTTGCAATTGGCGCGTGGCTTGGTGGATTGGACGCAACTGGTTTCTACGCTTGAGCGTTCGGCGCGGGATCTGCGATTGCATTTTGGCAAAGCCCAGCCGGGAACCAAGTTGAGTTGGACGCAAGCCACGCCCGAGCAGATACATCCCGAGGACTGGCATGACGCTTTGAATGCCTTGAGTCAAGCTTGCCAACAGGCCGTGCAGGGCCTGAGTACGGTGAGTGAGATGGCCCCAGATTTTGTGCGGCTGCTGGAGCGGGCTGAAGCATTGTTGGCGCTGATTGAGTTCTTTTCTCACCCTTGTGATCCTGGGGCGGTGCGCTGGGTGGATGTCGGCACGCAACTCAAGTTGGTGGAGTCGCCGCTGGACATTGCCGATGCCGTGCGAAGCAAGTTGCTTAAACCCGACTCGCCCGAGAGTTCCAGTAAGTCGTGGATATTTACTTCGGCCACCTTGGGTGATGCCTCTGGCTTGCGATGGTTTACCGAGCCCTGTGGCCTGGAGCAAGCGCAAGCTTTGCAGGTTAAAAGCCCGTTTGACTATGCGCAGCAGGCCAGCCTGTTCGTCCCCTCAACACTGCCTAAACCCGCCGACCCCGCCCACAGCGAACAGGTGGCCGTCTTGGTGGCCCGTTTGTCCCCCATCATTGGTGGTCGAACCCTGGTGCTCACTACATCGTTGCGGGCCTTGCGAACTATCAGTGAGGCTTTGCAGCTGCATTTGAGCGCCGACAGCGGGATCGAAGTTCTGGCGCAAGGCCAACTGCCCAAACGGCAGTTGATGGAGCGCTTTCGACAAGGTGCAATGGACGGGCAAGCGGGTTGTATTTTGGTGGCCTCGGCTTCTTTTTGGGAAGGCGTGGACATCCCCGGTGATGCACTGCAAATGGTGGTGATCGACAAGCTGCCTTTTCCGACACCGAACGACCCGCTGGTGGAAGCACGGGTGCGGCGTTTGGAATTGGCGGGCCGCAGCCCTTTTAATGCGTACTTTGTGCCCGAGGCCGCCGTTGCACTCAAGCAAGGTGCCGGGCGTTTGATTCGCCGAGAAACCGATCAAGGCGTCTTGATGATTTGCGATACGCGGCTGTTGACCATGGGCTACGGACGCCGTTTATTGGCCGCGTTGCCCGCGATGCGAAGAGTTGAGACTGAGGCCGAAGTCGTTCAGACGCTGCAAGCATTTACCAGAGTTTCCACCACGGATTCGACTTGGCTTTGAAGCCCTGCGTGATGTAGTCGCTGTTGGGGTAGTTTTGGGTCAGAACACGCTTGGCATCGTCGCGCAGTTGGGGCAGGTCTAGCGCCTCATAAGATTTCACGAGAATGAAGAGTGCCTCTTCGAGGGCGGGCACATCGCGGAAATCAGACAAAGCGCTTTGTGCACGATTGATGGCTGCAATATAGGCGCCACGACTGAAGTAGTACTGGGCCACATAAATTTCATATTGGGCCAGTGAGTTGGTGATGTAGTTCATGCGCAGTTGCGCATCGGCCGCGTATTTCGAGGCGGGGAATCGGGTCACCAGCTGTTTGAAGGCCTCGAACGATTCCTTCGCCGCTTTTTGATCTCGCTCTGCTAAATCTTGCCGGGTGATGGCAGAGAACAGCCCTAAGTCTTCGTTGAAATTGATGATGCCCTTCAAGTAGAAGGCGTAGTCCAGTACTGGGCTGGCGGGGTTGAGTTTGATGAAGCGATCCAGTGTCGCCAAGGCTTGGGCCGGCTCCTGGGCCTTGTAGTGCGCGTAGGCTTTGTCGATTTGAGCTTGCTGCGCCAGCGGCGTGCCTGCTGCGCGGCCCTCTAGTTTTTCCAGTAAGAGGATGCCTTTGTCATAGGCGCCGGCACCGATAACGTCTTTGGCCTCGGCGTAGATGTCGTTGGGGCTCATGTTTGCCGTTTTGTCGATAACGGTTGGTGCTGAGCATGCGCTCAGCAGCACCGAGCCTGCCAGAGCCAGGGTGCAGACAAACGATAATTGGGTTCGAAACATGAGGGGCAGCTTTCTTGAAAGATTCCGGTTTAATTATATCGACCCCTTCTCCTGAGGAAGAGGGCGAAGACAGCCTAGATAGCGCAGGCGAAATTGAATGGCGCAAGTGGCTTGTGAGCGAAGCGCTGCATGGCGCACGCCTGGATCGGGCCTTGGCTGAACTCGTTCCCGAGTTTTCCCGGAGCTACCTGCAACAGCTCATTGAGACTGGTGCAGTGGTTCAAGATCAACGCCCGCTCACCAAGCCCGCTATGAAGGTCAAGGCCGGGGATCATGGTTTGATCGAGCTGCGCCCGACACCGCAAAGTCAGGCGTTCAAGCCCGAAGCGATGGCATTGGAGACGGTGTTTGTGGATGAACACCTGCGGATCATCAACAAGCCTGCGGGTCTGGTGGTGCATCCAGCACCTGGCAACTGGAGCGGCACGCTGCTCAATGGTTTGTTGGCGCTTGACCCTAAAGCAGTCAGTCTGCCGCGCGCCGGGATTGTTCATCGGCTGGACAAGGACACCAGTGGTTTGATGGTGGTCGCCCGAACCCGACAGGTGATGGATGCCCTCGTGCACTTGATTGCCGAGCGCGAGGTGAGTCGCCAGTATGTCGCCCTGGCCCATCGGCCTTGGGTGGGGCCCAAGGCGCGGGAGGTCACAGAACCCATTGGCCGCGATCCGAGAAATCGCTTGCGAATGGCGGTTGTCAACTTGGAACATCAAACCGGGAAAACAGCCAAAACGCGGTTTGATTTGCTTCAGAATGCCGAAAAGGGTTGTTTCTTGCGTTGTACTTTGTTTACAGGTCGAACCCACCAGATTCGGGTTCACGCTGCGCACATCGGTCACCCCTTGGTGGCCGATGAGGTTTACGGAGGCAGTACTGCTGTAGCCATGACGCGGCAAGCCTTGCATGCTGAGCGCTTGGCGTTCACGCATCCTGTGACGAGTGAAGCGATGGCATTTAACGCCCCTTTGCCTGCGGATATGACGCTGGCACTGGAAAACTGGGGGCTGGGCTACAATGGGTCGAAACGGGATTTGTAGTAATCCCCTAGCGGCACCGGTTTTTCGTCGGGACGCCCCACAGAAGTGTTGACAGCGGTCTTTAGACCTCCACTTCGTCTTGATCCACTTTGATTTTGCATCTGCGTGATGCTCTTTCCCGGACTCGAATGACCATGAATACGGCGGATGCCAAGCGCGTACTAGAGACGGCCTTGATTTGTTCCCAGCAGGCGCTACAGTTGCGTGACATGCGCACGCTTTTTAATGACGCATTGGGGGCGGATACGATCAAAATCTTATTAGGAGAGTTGCAGCAAGACTGGGCTGCGCGCGGCGTTGAACTGGTGGGCGTGGCCACAGGCTGGCGCTTTCAAAGCCGGCCCGAGATGCGTGAATACCTGGATCGCCTGCACCCGGAAAAGCCACCGCGCTACACGCGGGCCACGCTGGAGACTTTGGCGATCATTGCTTACCGTCAGCCGGTCACACGGGGCGACATGGAGGATATTCGTGGGGTCACGATCAATTCGCTGCTGCTCAAGCAATTGGAAGATCGCGGCTGGGTGGAGGTGATTGGTCACCGAGAGGCCGCCGGTCGGCCCGCCTTGTACGCGACGACGAAACATTTTTTAGATGATCTGGGCTTGGCGTCCCTGGATCAATTGCCCCTGATGGGCACGGCTGTGCCACAAGCAGAGCTATTGGATGCGCTCAATGTTGAGCCGCAGTTTGATCCAAACGCCCAGGCTGAGCCGCCAGCGATCCAGAGGCTGGAAGCAGAGTCGGCCAGCGATGAACCTTTTGTCTTGAGCGGAACCCAACCATGACCGAAAACACCACCACGGCCCCAGAGACTTCTGAAGTCAATTTGCCCGACACCCTCCCCATTGAACCCCCTTTGGGCCCAGTGGGGCAGCGGTTCGTGGATGTGGTGACTGGCGCGTTTGATGCCGAAGAAGAGTCTGCGGATGATGCTTTGCCCTTCAAGCGCATTTTGACGCCGCAGATCGAAACCCCCAAGCTGCACAAGGTCTTGGCGCAAGCGGGCATGGGCTCGCGCCTGGAGATGGAACAGCTCATCATGGAGGGACGCATCTCGGTCAACAACGAGCCCGCGCACATTGGCCAACGCATTCAGTTTGGCGATCAAATCAAGGTGAATGGCAAGCCAATTCGCTTTCGCATTGATCCGCCGCCTGCGCGCGTCATTGCGTACCACAAACCAGCGGGTGAGGTGGTCACGCATGACGATCCGCAAAATCGCCCGACCGTTTTTCGCAAGTTGCCCAAACTCACGCAGGGCAAGTGGCAGTCGGTGGGCCGTCTGGATTTGAATACCGAAGGCTTGTTGCTGTTCACCAATTCTGGTGAGCTGGCCAACAAGCTAATGCACCCCCGCTTTGGGTTGGAGCGCGAATACGCGGTGCGCGTTCTAGGCGCCTTGAACAAAGAAGAAAAGCAGCGCTTGCTCGATGGCGTCAAGCTTGACGATGGCATGGCCCAATTCGGCTCTATTGAAGACGGCGGCGGTGAAGGCTCCAACTGCTGGTACCGCGTGACTATTTCAGAGGGGCGTAACCGTGAGGTGCGCCGCATGATGGAGGCTGTGGGCCATGCGGTGAGTCGATTGATCCGCATCCGCTACGGCGCTATGGTTTTGCCGCGCGGTCTCAAGCGCAGTGCTTGGATGGAGCTGGACGAGGCCGATATCCGGTCTTTGGCTCAGGCCGTTGCCAAGCATGGTGGAGAGCAAGAGCAGGGCGAAGGCATGGATCGTGCGCGCGAAGGCGGCGGGCGGGGCGGTCAAGCCAGGCCTGGTGCAGGTAAGCGTCCGCGCAACGGTGGTCCACGGGGTGCAGGACCTCGCCGCTCTGGTACGGGCGCGCGCTACCAGCCGCCAGGCCGCAATGACCGCGGCGTGCCTGGGGCGGCCCGTAAAGAGGGTGGGAATCGACAAGCTGCCGATTCGCAACCTGATCCGATGAAGACCTCCTTTGGCTACATTGGCGCAGATAGTTTCACGCGCCAGCGTCAAGCGCAAAACCGCAGTGGTGGCGGCGGCGGTGGCTCGCCAACGGGCGGCTCACGACGCAACGGTCGGGGTCGTTAGGTTAAAATAATCGGCTTTGCCCATGGCGTTTCAGGCGCTTTGGGTGGAAACCGAAATTCAACAACTCAGGAAATTTAAATGTCAATCGAACGCACTCTCTCCATCATCAAGCCAGACGCTGTTGCTAAAAATGTCATCGGTCAAATTTACGCGCGCTTTGAAGCGGCTGGGCTGAAGGTGGTGGCCGCCAAGTTGGCTTACTTGTCACGCCGTGAGGCAGAGGCTTTCTACGCTGTGCACAAAGAGCGTCCTTTCTTCAAGGACTTGGTTGAGTTCATGATTTCTGGCCCGGTGATGATCCAGGCCCTCGAAGGCGAAGGCGCCATTTTGAAGAACCGTGACTTGATGGGTGCAACCGATCCCAAGAAGGCCGCTGCAGGCACCATTCGTGCTGACTTCGCAGACAGCATCGACGCCAATGCCGTTCACGGCTCTGATGCCGCCGACACTGCGGCTGTGGAAATCGCCTTCTTTTTCCCTGGCATGAACGTTTATTCGCGTTAATTCATGATCACCACGCCCTACTGCGTTCTCAGCTCACCCTCGTATGAGGGTGGCGGACGTTGGGGGTGGGTGGTTGCCCTAGCGACCCCATGACGGCCAATCTACTTGAGTTTGATCTTGAGGGTTTGGCCCTTTTTTGTGAGGGGCTAGGGGAAAAGCGTTTTCGAGCCACGCAGCTCTTTCGCTGGATTCATCAAAAGGGCGCCTCCAGTTTCGGTGAAATGACCGATCTGGCCAAATCCCTGCGTGAAAAACTCCTCGTCTCGGCCCATGTCAAAGGCCTGGACGTCATCTCCCAGCACGTGTCATCCGACGGCACCATCAAGTGGTTGTTCGACGTGGGTGGCGGCGATGCGGTTGAGGCGGTATTTATCCCTGAAGACAACCGTGGAACGCTGTGCATTTC
>CANCDA010000076.1 GCA_947374705.1 Comamonadaceae bacterium
TCATTGAACAAAATTTGGCCCTCATCCGGTTTCAAATAGCCGGTGATCATGTTGACGAAGGTGGTCTTGCCCGCGCCGTTGGAGCCCACCAGACTGACGCGCTCCCCCGCTGCGATGCGGATGTTGAGATCAGCCGCCGCCACCACCGCGCCAAATTTTTTGCCCACACCGCGCGCTTCGAGCAAAGCGGGCTGTGCGACCGAGACCTGACTCATCGCGTGCCCCCACGCACCCACAGCGAACCCAGGCCGCGCGGCAAAAAGCGAATCACGATCAACAAGAACACGCCCAGCGCCAATTGCCAGGTGTTGGGGAAGTACGAGCTTGAAAACGAGCGCACCACTTCGAGCACCGTGCTGGCCACAAACACCGCCAGCACGCTTTGCCAGCCCGCCAAAATGGCGACAAAAACGAACTCGCCCGAGGTCGTCCAAAAGCTGAAGTTCGGCTCAATGTGGCCCAGCGCCATCACCGCCAAAGCGCCGCCCAGCCCACCACAAAAAGCCGCCAGCACAAAATTGATCGCCATCGCGTGGCGCACCGAGCCACCCAGATACTCCACCCGCAGCTCGTTCTCACGCACAGCCACCGTGATCAAGCCTCGCGTGCTGTCAAAGTAGATGCGGGCCAGCAGGCCCATCACAATCGACACGCTCACCGTCAGGCAATACAGGATGTAGCCCACTTGCTCATCCGGGAGTTTGCGGCCCAGCAGCGTGGGACGGCTCAGGTTGAAGCCATCCGAGCCACCCAGCACGTCGAGCTTCATGAGCAGGCCGTAGGTCACCATCGACAAGGCCAAGGTCAACATGGCAAAGAAGATGCCCCGGTAGCGTGACAGCAGCGGCGCAAACGGCGCGGCAATCAAGGCGGCCATCACGCCGCCCAGCAGCGTCAAGCCCAGCGCATCGGTAAAGCCCCATTTGTTGGCCACCAACGCAGCCGTGTAGCCGCCAATGGCAAACACCATGCCTTGGCCAAACGGCACCACGCCGCCGCGCATCAGCACCACAATGCCCAGCGACACCAAGCCGTTGGCCGCAGCCATGGTGATTAAAAAAGTCAACCACTTGGGCATCACCCAACCGGCCAAAGCCAAGAGCACGCCAGCGGCCAAGGCCCACAGCGCGTAGCGCGCGGCGGTGGTCTCAGTGGCATTCACCATGGGTTCAAATCTTTCGCGCTTGAATGCGTTGAAACAGGCCTTCGGGTCTGAACATCAGCACCACGGCCATCACCAGGTAGATCGAAAACAGCTCGGCCACTGGGGCCAAGTGCACGGCCAGGGCGCGCGCCAAACCCACGATCAAGGCACCCACCGCCGCGCCTTCGATGCTGCCCAGGCCACCGATGATGACCACGGCAAAAGACACGATGATGACCCCCACCGACACCCCTGGTTGCACCGAAATCATGGGTGCGGTGAAAGCGCCGCCCAAGGCCGCCAGAAAGATGCCGACCGAGAACGCCAGCATGTACACCTTGGACACATTCACGCCCATGCTGGCGGCAATCTCGGCGCTGTGGATCACGGCGATCATGACCTTGCCTTGCCGTGTGCGGTTCAACCACCACCACACCGACAAACCCGCCACCAGCGCCAGCCCAATCAAAGCAAAGTCATAGCCCACGTAGGTTTGCTGGCCGATATCGATGCTGCCAAACAGGCTGTAGGGTTCGGACACGTAGTACGGATTCGCGCCCCAAATCAGCTTGGTCAGGTCTTCCATGATGAGAAACATGGCATAGGTCACCAGCACCAGCAAGACCTCGTCGCGGCCGTAAAAAAAGCGCAGCAAGCCGCGCTCTGTGAGCGGCGCGACCAGGGCGGCCACTGCCACCGCGGCCAGCAGCATGGCCACCAGCGTGAAGCCCGGTGCCCATTTCATCGCCCCGGCCCAGCCCACAAAACTGGCCGCCGCGTAAGCCCCCAGCGCGTAGAAGCTGCCATGCGCAATGTTCAAGATTTTGAGCACCCCAAACACCAACGTCAGCCCCAGGGCCACAATGAACAACCAAGATGCGTAGGTCAGGCCGTCAATCAGAATGGTCAGCATAAGCGCAAGGCCGTTAACGCAGGATCAGGGCCGCATCAAGGGCAACCCTTGGCACCCGGAAAGCCCGCCTTGATCCATTCCTCAGCCTTCATATTGGCCGGTGGGTTCACGCAGTCTGCCGGGAAACGCATGATGTCATCGAGCATCACCATTTTCTTGGCCGCGTCGTAGCGGGTTTTGCCAATGGCCGTCTCTTGGACTGCTTGGTGACCACCGCCCAAGGCCATGCGGATTTTGCCGGCGGGGGATTCCCACTCAGAATTTTTCAAGGCTGCGGCAAGCTGCTCAGAGTTGGGCTTTTTGCCCCCGTTGGCCACCATGGCTTTTTCAACCGCCAATTTCAGCCCCAGCATGGACTGCACCATGCGGTACGGAGCTTGCACCGGGTACACGTTGTAGGCCTTGCTGTACAGCTCCCACCACCAATCATTCAAGGCTGATTTAGGCGACATCAGCCCGTAGGCACCGCGCGCGCCCAAAATCACGCCATCGGGCATCTTCTCACCCAAGCCGGGCAGCACGTGGTCACCGGCAGAAAAAACCACTTGCGTGCGTTTGAACAGGCCACGCGGCGAGGCCTGCAAAATGAAGGCCTGCAAATCGCCGCCCCACAAACTGCTGTGCGTCACATCGGCGGGCTTGGCCATCAGCGCAGAAATCTCCGTGCCGTACTGGCCCGCGCCGAATTTGGGCAACTGGTCTTCACCGGGCTTGGCGCTGGGGAACAATTTTTCCATCGACCAGGTGAAGTCTTTCTTGGAGTCTTGGCCCCAGGCGTAGTCCTGGTTGATCATGTTGAAGCTGTCGGCTTTGACGTTGCGTGCCTTCAGGTAGCGGGCCAAAGCCACGTTGTCCATGGCCGCGTGGGAGGCGGTGCGGAACACGTAGTTGTACTTACCGTCTTCAAAAATGCGGGGCGTGCCGCAGTCGTACAGAATCAAAAACCGCTTCATTTCCTCGGCCACGGGGGCCACCGCCAAGCAGTCGCCTGAGCCCACATAGCCCACCACGGCATCGACTTTTTCGCGGTCGTAGAGGTTGCGCAACTCTTGCACCTGCTTGGTCGCGCCGCCGTTCTCGTCGATGTACACGGCCTCAATCTTCATGCCGCCAAAGCCGGGTTTGTTGAACGGCGCGGGGGCGGCCCCCTTGTTGAACGCGTCCACCAACACCTTGGCCCCGTTGACCGCCGGAATGCCAAAACTCTCGGCGGCTTGGCCCGACAAAAAGCTCACGACGCCAATTTTGAAAGTCTCTTGCGGCGCTTGGGCCAGCGCTGGGCCAGCGCCACACAGGGCGGCCAACGCAGTCATTGAAAGCGCAAGGGAAAGCCCAGGCACTTTGGATGGCCACAGAGGCTTGAATTTGCTGCGAACGGTCGAGGTCGGTTGGGCCATGGTCCACTCCTGAGGGTTGCGAAGATGAGGGAATTCCTTGTTTCATCTTCGTTCATCATCCGCGCGCCGCCTATGAGGGCAAACCCGAGCCATGACAACAAAAAAGCCCAAGAGTTGCCTCTTGGGCTTTTGGGGTCGGGCACAGAGCGTGCTTGGCCGATCAGCGCGGCTGACGCGGCACCATCGGGCCGCGGCCTTCGATGTGACGAAAGTTGATGCGACCCTTGCTCAGGTCATAGGGGGAGAGTTCCAGGGAAACACGGTCACCCGCCAAGATGCGGATGTGGTTTTTGCGCATTTTGCCGGCGGAGTAAGCAATCAGTTGGTGACCGTTGTCCAGCGTCACGCGAAAGCGGGTGTCGGGCAGAACCTCGTTCACAATGCCCATCATTTCAATCAGGTCTTCTTTAGCCATAAATCAGTGGTTTCCTTGCGTAAATCGGGGGGAGGCGCATCGTGTGCTGCAGGCGGCGTGTGCGTCTCAACCGTCGTACCAAGTCGCCAAAAGCTAGTCCAGTAATGTAGCACGGTAGGTGAAAACCCGCTAATTTCAGGCTTATCGCCCCGGGCGCTTTCCGATAATTCGGGCAAGACAGGGGACTTTATGACTGAAAACAGACCTTTTGAAGTGGCTCGCGAGACGCTCAAGCAGTTGAGCGTCAAAAAGTTGGTGCCCACACCCGTTAATTACCAAGCAATTTACAGCGAGATTGCCGGGATACCCATCGTGCCAGACTTTCCGGATGGCCCGCTGCGCCAGATAGCGCAGGCGCTTCCTTTGAAAAATCCTGGGCAGCAAAAGCAAAAAGGTCTGCTGGACTCGGCCATTGGCCAGCGCAACTGGCAGGGCGTGGAGAGCGCTTTGCTGGCCTACGCGGGTTTTATCATGCCCAGCGCCACGTCGGCGAATTCGCAGGACGCGGCGCTGACTTGCGCGCCCGCCCTGAGCACCGCATCGCCGGGCCTGACCGCAGAGTTCATGGGGCAAATCGCGCGATTGGTGGAAAACGCGCTGCCCGCACTCGGCTCGGATGATGCCCGGTTTGCCGCGCAGGTGGGCGAGTTGTTGACGGCTCTGCGTGACCCGGCCACCGAGCTGACTGCCGCCAAAACCCTCCTGGCCAACTTCAGCCACCGTCTCTCGTTTGCGGCCGAAGACCAGGCCGAGGTCAAAAAAACCTTGCTCAAATTGCTGCAACTCATTGTGCAGAACATGGGCGAGTTGAGTCTGGACGATGGCTGGCTCAAAGGGCAGACCGAGGCCTTGCGCACGGCTGCTGCGCCACCGCTGACACTGCGTCGGCTCGACGATGTGGAGCGCTTGCTCAAAGACGTGCTCTTCAAACAAAAAGACGCCAAGGGCCGCGCCATGGAGGCGCAAGATGAGTTGCGAAAAATGCTAGCCGCCTTCATCGAGCGCCTGTCACTGATGACGGCCTCCAGCAGCGGCTACCATGGCAAGATGGAAGAGAGCGTGCGCTTGATGGCGCAGGCGCGCAGCTTGGAGGACATTGCACCGGTGCTCAAGGAGGTCATCGGTGCGACGCGATTGATGACGGCCGAAGCCCTGGCGGTTCGTGACGAGTTGCAAACCATGCGCGAGAAAACCCAGGCCACCGATGCCGAGCTGAGCAAGCTGCACCAAGAGCTAGACCGCGTGAGCGCCCAGGCTTTGCATGACCACCTGACGGGTGCGCTCAACCGCAAAGGGCTGGACGAGGCCTTGAGCCGCGAGCTCTCCAGCCTGCGGCGCAAGGGCAGCCCCTTGTGCGTGTCCTTGTTAGACATCGACAACTTCAAAAAACTCAATGACAGCAAAGGCCATGCCACCGGCGACGTGGCCTTGGCGCACCTGGCCCAGGTCGCACGCGAGTGCATGCGACCGCAAGACACGCTGGCCCGCTATGGGGGTGAGGAGTTTGTGCTGCTGCTGCCCGATACCCCGCTGGAGCAGGGCATTGCCGCCATGACGCGTTTGCAGCGCGAGCTCTCCAAACGGTTCTTCTTGGCGGGCACAGAGAAGGTGCTCATCACCTTCAGTGCCGGTGTGGCCCAGGTCGCGCCGGATGAGGCCGGGGACGCCGCCATCAAGCGCGCCGACCAGGCCATGTATTTGGCCAAGCGGGCGGGCAAGAATCGCGTGCTGGGGGGCTGAAGCTATTTGCGTTGATCACCACGGTGGTGGTTCATCATGGGGTGATCGGCGCGGCGCGTTTGAGCGTCAAAGACCTTCTGTTGTTCAGGCGTTAACGTGGCGTAAAAGGCCCGGATGGCGGCGTGGCGTTGGTCCATCTCGGTGTTGCGCTGAGCGCGCAGGGCCTGCATCTTGTCCAGCCGCGCGGGCGTGTTGAGCTGCTCCATCTCGGCGCGGTTGGGGCGCTGCAGGGCAGCCGGGGGCTTCATGGCCGTGGTGAAGGTCGTCCATGCGCCTTCTTGCTCGGGCGCGAGCTTGAGTTTGGCCTTGAGGTCGGCGTGGCGCTGCGCCCAATGGCTTTGCATCTTCTGCATGTGTTGCGCCCGCATTTCCGGGTTGGGCGCGCTGCCACCAGGCCCGGGCATGGGTTGTGCCTGCGATACGGCGACCAGCGCGCTCATCAAGCTGGCCAATAGCAGAGGTTTGAATACGGGTTTCATGGGAAGGTCCTTTTAAAGTGATGAGGGCAGTGTGCGAGCTCGCGGTATCTGCGGCGTGTCGGTGTGCGAAGCCAAAGTAAAGAAGCGTTAGCTTTTGAACGTGAAGCCGTGAATGCGAATCACCCCAGTAGTCCATTTTGAAAATCATGCACGGCCTGCATCAGCTCTTCACGGGTGTTCATGACGAATGGGCCGTACTGGGCAATTGGCTCGCGCAGCGGCATGCCCGCAATCAGTAGGGCGCGAGCAGGCGGGCTGCCGGGGGCGGTGCTCAAGCGCACGCCGTCGCCGCTGTTGCTCAGAATCGCCATGCGGTGCAGCGGCACGGGAGTCTCGCTGCCAGCAGCATCCTGCACTTGCACTGTGCCTCGGTACACGTAGATGAATGCGTTGTGCAGGGCGGGCAGGGGCTGCTCAAATGTGGCACCGCCTTCGGGGAAGTGCAGGTCCAGGTAGAGCACGTCGGTTGGGAACTGGTCTGCGGGGCGCTGCATGGCCCCGCCTACGCCGTGGCTGTGGCCTGAGATGACGCGCACCAGCATGCCGTGCGGGCCTTGCGCGCCGTTCGTCGCGGAGGTGGTGAACTCAGGAATGTCCGCGCTTTGAATGTCACGGTACCAAGGCGTGCACAGCTTGTCGCGCCCGGGCAAGTTGAGCCAGAGTTGAAAGCCCTCCATCACGCCTTCTTCCTGCTCGGGCATTTCGCTGTGCACCAGGCCGCGCCCGGTCGTCATCCACTGCACGCCGCCGTTTTGTAGCAGGCCTTCATGGCCGGCGCTGTCTTTGTGGCGCATGCGCCCGGCGATCATGTAGGTGACGGTCTCAAAGCCCCGGTGCGGGTGGTTGGGAAAGCCCGCGCCATAGTCATCGGGGTTGTCGCTGGCAAAGTTGTCCAGCATCAAAAAGGGGTCGAGTCGCTGCTGCAAATCGTGCGTGAGTACGCGCGTGAGCTTGACGCCCGCGCCGTCCGAGGTGGGCTGGCCGGTGACGAGGCGCTCCACGCGGCGAGGTGTGGTGAGGGTTGCTGTGCTCATGGTGTCACCTCGGCGGCAACGGTGTAGCCCTCTTGTGCAATGGCCTGGGCCAGTACGGCGCGGGCTTGGTGTGACTGCACCTCAACCTGGTTGTGCACGCGGTCAATTTTGACTTCGGCTTGCGGGTCGAGTTGCGCAATGGCGCGCGTGACGGCCTTCTCGCAGTGGCTACAGGTCATGCCGGTGACTTCAAAGGTGTGGTTCATGAAAACTTTCTGAAAATTGACGCTGGCTTATTCAAACGAGCGAAAAGCAAAAGGCCGCAGCTTGGGCGGGCTGGTGGTGTCCGCACGGGGGGGCGTCGAGGTGCGTTTGCCGCGTCGATCCGTCTGGCCTTGCAGCGCAAGGGTGTGGTCGTACTGCGCTCTGAGAACAGGGTCTGAGAGTACCGCGTAGGCATGGTTGATCAAGGTCATGTGCTCGTGGGCCTCGTTGGGGCCGTCGCCAGATTTTTTGTCGGGGTGGTATTGTTGCACCAAGCAGCGGTAAGCGGCCTTGATCACGGCGGGGCGGGCCTTGGGGCTGACCTCCAGCAGTTCGTACAAAGAATCGTTCAAGTCGGCTCTCCTTGGCGCGGCGTTGACTGTATTTTGACCTTGACCACTTCAAAGGGCAACCCATGCATTCTGATCTGACGCAAGCGACTTCGACAACGCAAGACGCGCCGCCTGACACCGCTGTGGACATCGGCATTGGCGGCATGACCTGTGCCTCATGCGTCAGCCGTGTGGAGCGCGCGCTGAAAAAAGTGCCCGGTGTGATCGACGCCAATGTCAACCTGGCCACCGAGTCGGCCCGCGTGTCGTTTGCCCCAACGCCAGACATGGACGCACGCTTGCGCCGTGCCGTGCGCGATGCGGGCTACGAGCCCTTGACCCCCGAGGCTCAAGACACGGCGGCCTCGGCCTCAGTCTGGATCGGCTTCATGCCGGTGGCCGTCGGCCTGCTGCTGTCAGCGCCGCTGGTGTGGCCCATGCTGGCGCAGTTGTGGGGGCAACATGCGATGCTGCCAGCCTGGGTGCAGTTTGCCTTGGCAACGCCCGTGCAGTTCATCCTGGGAGCGCGTTTTTACAAAGGGGGCTGGCATGCGCTCAAGGCGCTCACCGGCAATATGGATTTGCTGGTGGCCATCGGCACCACGGCGGGCTGGGCGCTGTCGGTTTGGCTGTGGTGGAGTGCCGAACCCGGTGCGATGGTGCACCTCTACTTTGAAGCCTCGGCGGTGGTGGTGACGCTGGTGCTCTTGGGCAAGTGGCTGGAGACCCGCGCCAAACGACAAACCACCGAAGCGATTCGCGCCTTGCATGCGCTGCGCCCCGATGTGGCGCATGTGCTGGGTGCTGAAGGTGAGGTCGATGTTCCGTTGAACGAAGTGCTGGTGGGCGATAAGCTGGTGGTGCGCCCCGGCGAGCGTGTGCCGGTGGATGGGCGCGTGCTGGAAGGCCGCACCCAGGTGGATGAATCCATGCTCACCGGCGAGCCTTTGCCGGTGGACAAGGACGAAGGTGCCGCGTTGACCGGGGGGGCCATCAACGGCGAGGGGCGCATCGTCATGCTGGTCACCGCCGTGGGTAAGGATACTGTGCTGGCCCACATCATCCGGCTGGTGGAAGACGCGCAGGCGGTCAAGGCACCGATCCAGCGCTTGGTTGATCAGGTGTCTGCTGTGTTTGTACCGGTGGTGCTGGGCGTGGCGCTGCTCACGCTGGGCGGCTGGTTATGGCACGGGGCCGCGTTTGAGCTGGCGCTGATCCACGCGGTCGCGGTGCTGGTGATCGCCTGCCCCTGCGCGTTGGGTCTGGCCACGCCCACCGCCATCATGGCCGGCACGGGTGTGGCGGCCAAGTTCGGTATTTTGATCAAGGATGCACAGGCCTTGGAACTGGCGCACCGGGTGGACACGGTGGTGTTTGACAAGACCGGCACGCTCACGGTGGGCCAGCCGCGCATGACGGCCCTGCTGCTGGCCCCCGACCTGAATGAAGATGAGGCGCAGGTGCTGTCCCTGGCGGCCAGCTTGCAAAGCGGCAGTGAACACCTGCTGGCGCGCGCCGTGCTGGCGGCTGCGAAAAAGAACGCAGCGGCGGTGACACTGCCCAAGCAGGTGCGCGCCGTGCCGGGGCGGGGCGTCGAAGGCCGGGTCGGTGAGCGGCAACTGCTGATCGGCAGCCTGCGCTGGATGGACGAGCTGGGCGTGGCGCTGGGGGCGGTGAGCGTGCATGTGACGCGATTAAGGGTGGAGGGCGCGACCGTCTCTGCACTGGCTGAGCGCACCGATACCAGCACCAGCACCAGCACGGGCGTGCGTCTGCTTGCGCTGATGAGCTTTGGTGACGAAGCCAAGCCGGGCGCAAAACAAGCGCTGGCCGCCCTGCGCGCACGCGGTATCCGCACCGTGATGCTCTCGGGTGACAACCGGGGTGCTGCCGAGGTCATGGGCCGACAACTCGGTTTGCGCCCGGAGTTTGGTGAGGTGATTGCCGAGGTTTTGCCTGCGGACAAGGTACGCAAAGTGAACGAACTCAAAGTGGGCTTTACACAGGAGCGTCGTGCCCCCAACAGTCGAGGCGGCGAGCAGCGCAGTACGCACAGCGACAGGCGTGGGGGCCATATCGTGGCGATGGTGGGAGACGGCGTGAACGACGCCCCTGCACTGGCCGCCGCCGATGTGGGCATGGCCATGGCCAACCCGGGGGGCGGCGGCACCGATGTGGCCATGCATGCAGCGGGCATCACCTTGATGCGCGGTGACCCCCTGCTGGTGCTGGCGGCACTGGATATTTCGGCCCGCACCGTGGCCAAGATTCGGCAAAACCTGTTTTGGGCCTTTGCCTACAACGTGGCCGGTATTCCGCTGGCCGCCCTGGGCTTTCTCAATCCGGTGCTGGCCGGGGCCGCCATGGCGCTGAGTTCGGTCAGCGTGATGAGCAATGCGCTGCTGCTTAAACGTTGGAAGCCGTAGTCGGTTTCACTTTCGAAAACCAGGCCACATACAACACCGGCAGTACCACTAGCGTCAACAACGTGGCGGTGAACAAACCGCCAATCACCACAATGGCCAGCGGGCGCTGTGTCTCCGAGCCGATGTCATGGCTCAGCGCCATCGGCAGCAGACCCAAGGCCGCGAGCATGGCCGTCATCAGCACCGTGCGCAGACGCTGCATGGAGCCGATCTGGGCCGACTCCAGCACCGTGTGCCCGGCATTGCGCAGTTGCTGGAACACCGACAACATCACCACACCGTTGAGCACCGCCTGACCGCTTAAAGCGATGAACCCAATCGCAGCCGAGACCGACAGAGGAATGGAGAAAATCCACAACGCGACAAACCCCCCAATCAAAGCCAGCGGCACGTTGAGCAAAATCAGCACGGCTTTTTTGAAGGAGCTGAAGGCATCAAACAGCAGCACAAAAATCAGCAGCAATGAGATCGGCACCACGACCGACAAGCGGGCCATGGCACGCTCCTGGTTCTCGAATTCACCCGACCATTTCACCTCGTAGTTCTCTGCCAGTTTGACGTTCTTGGCCACGCGCGCTTGCATGTCTTTCACCACCGAGCCCATGTCGCGGTCTTTGATGAAGATGCCAATGGCCATGGTGCG
>CANCDA010000077.1 GCA_947374705.1 Comamonadaceae bacterium
CCCAGTGCAAGATAATCCAAGCATGACTACAACTTTGAACGCCGACCCCGCCGAGTTGGCCAAATTTTCTGAGCTCGCTCACCGTTGGTGGGATCCTGAGAGTGAGTTCCGTCCTTTGCACGAAATCAACCCGCTGCGCTTGGAGTGGATCAACCGTTTATGCCCACTTCAAACGCTACAGGTGCTGGATGTTGGCTGCGGTGGCGGCATCTTGTCGGACGCCATGGCGCGCAAGGGCGCGCAGGTTTTGGGGATCGATCTGTCCACCAAAGCCCTCAAGGTGGCCACGCTTCATGCCCTGGAAGCGCAGACACCCAACGTGAAGTTTCAAGAGGTCAGCGCAGAAGCATTGGCCGAGCAGCAGCCTGCAAGCTTTGACGTGGTGACCTGTATGGAAATGCTGGAGCACGTGCCTGACCCTTCATCCATCGTGCGCGCCTGCGCCACATTGGTCAAACCCGGCGGCTGGGTATTTTTCTCCACGTTGAACCGCAACCCAAAATCCTTTCTATTCGCCATTGTGGGCGCCGAGTACCTGCTCAATTTGCTGCCCCGAGGCACCCACGAATACGCCAAGATGATTCGCCCCAGTGAGCTGGCCCGCTACGCCCGCGAGGCGAGGCTTGAATTGCAACAAACCCGTGGCATGAGCTACAACCCCCTCACGCGCCGCTACGGACTGGGTGAGGACACCAGCGTTAACTACCTCTTCGCCATGAAGAAACCTGAATGAAGCCCCCTATGAGCCTGTTTCAAGACATCGAAGCTGTCCTCTTTGACCTGGACGGCACGTTGATCGACAGCGCCCCTGATTTGGGGGCTGCAGCCGACAAGCTGCGCACCGACCGGGGCCAGACCTCTTTGCCCGCAGCCCAGTACCGACCCATGGCAGGCGCGGGTGCACGCGGCATGCTAGGCGTAGCCTTGGGCATGACGCCCGAGCATCCGGAATTCATCACCTTGCGGGAGGAGTTTTTTGTCAACTACGAAAACTGCATGACCCAACGCACCTATGCCTTTGAAGGTGTGGCGGAATTGATTGCCCAACTGTTGGAGAAAAACCTCCTTTGGGGCGTGGTCACCAATAAATCCAAACGCTTTACCGAGCCCTTGACCCAAGCCATGCCGCTGTTTTCAACGGCATGCGTCATCGTGAGTGGCGATACCACCCCGCACGCCAAGCCGCATCCAGAGCCCCTGTTTGAGGCGGCGCGTCGCTTGGGCTTAGCCCCCGAAAAATGTCTGTACGTCGGTGACGATGAACGCGACATCGTGGCAGGCTTGGCGGCCGGTATGGGCACGGTGGCCGTTAGTTACGGCTACTTGGGTCAAAAATCCGACATCACCAGTTGGGGCGCGCACGCCACCATCCATGCGCCAACCGATCTTTTACAGCTCATCAAGTAGTCCCAAAAGTTATGAAAAAACGCACCTTCCTCGGCATGGCAAGCACCTTGCTCAGCCCTTGGGTCAGCAGCTTGGCGCAGCCGCGTTACCCCGAGCGCGCCATTCGTCTGGTCGTCCCGTTTGCCCCTGGTGGAGACGGCGACATCATGGGGCGGGTGTGGGCCAAATTTGCCGCCCCGCACATGGGCGCAAGCCTGGTGGTGGACAACAAAGCAGGGGCGGGGGGAGGCATCGGTGCAGCTGAAGTTTCACGCGCCAAGGCCGATGGCTACACGCTGCTTTTGGGCACCACCACCACCCAAATCATCAACCCCGCAGCGTCGGCCAGCCCACAGTACGACCCGCTCAAGGACTTCATGCTGGTGGGTATGGTCAGCATGAACCCGACCTGTATCGTCGTTCATCCGGGTGTGCCCGCCAACACCTTGAAAGAGCTGGTGGCCTTGATCAAAGCCAACCCCGGCAAGTACTCGTATGGCTCGGCAGGGCAGGGCACGATCACCAACCTCAGCGGGGAATTGTTCAAGTTGCAGGCGGGCAAGCTGGACTTGCAGCACGTTCCCTACAAAGGCGGCGGCCCGGCCATGCAGGACTTGATTGCGGGCCATGTGCCCATCATCACACCCATCATGTCATCCGCCGTGCTGGCCCAGCACCGTGCCGGGCGTGCCCGCATTCTGGGCGTCAACAGTGACACGCGACTCAAGGCTGCGCCAGACTTGATGACCTCAGTCGAAGCCGGTGTGCCCGACATGCGGGTACAAGTATTCAACGCCGTTTTTGCCCCTGCAGGTACGCCGCGCGAGGTGATGGAGTTGCTCAAGGCCGTCAACCTCAAAGTGCGATCAGACCTGCTGTTTCTGCAAGATTTGGATAAAGCCGGGGCCGAGACTTTTTCGCACCCAGACCCTGAAAAATTTCTGAAAGACGAAGTGGCCCGCTGGTCGCAAGTGATCAAGGCCACCGGTTTCAAAATGGGGTGATGACGTGATGAAGTACGCTCAAATCCCTCTCGAGTACTGGCGTTGTGGCTGTTTTTGTCGGCCAGCATTGTTGCGCAAACGACAAAATTTAGTGATGAAATTTACCAACCTGCCCGCGGCCAAATGAGCCGGGACATGATGTGGATGCCCACCGCACAAGACCCTGTGATGAACCTGCTCAACGCCGCCAAAGTGATTGCGGCAGATCGGGTTGACGACTTGGGTAGTGGCGACGGCATCATCCCCATCTGCCAGAGCTGAATTTTCAATGGCACCCCACGCTGTTGAAGATGAAACCCGGCACCCGCGTGGTGTCCAATGAATTTGACATGGCTGATGGGCAACCTGATCTGAGCATCCAATCAGAGCGTGCCAAAGGCTATCTGTGGATCGTGTTGGAGGAAGAGGTGCAAACGGGTGGCATTTCCGCTGTCAGCCACCCCGTCAAAGCCAGCCTGCGTTAAACCAAGCTGCGCTAAGCATGCCTAACGCGCCTCAAAGGTCGCTCACACAGCGCGATGCGATTGCCATCATCGTCGGCCTAGTCATTGGCGCGGGCATCTTTAAAACGCCTTCCATCGTGGCGGGTATGGCGGGCGATTCAGGCTGGATATTGCTCACTTGGCTGGCCGGTGCTCTGATCTCTTTGGCGGGTGCGCTTTGCTATGCCGAGCTGTGCGCTGCCAACCCCCATGCCGGTGGTGACTACCATTTCTTGGTACGTGCTTACGGCAAACATGTGTCGTTTCTTTATGCGTGGGCCAAGGCCATGGTGGAGTACACAGCACCCCTATTTTGGTTGTTTTTACTGATGGTGGGCTTGTCGGTGTTTGTGCTGCGCCGCAAGGAAGGCCTGGCACACCGGCTTTTCAAAGTTCCGCTCTATCCCCTGACCCCGCTGGTGTTTTGTGCGGCGTGTGGCTACTTGAGCTACTCCAGCATGGTCTATGCGGCAAGCCAAAGTGCGGCTCATGTCAGTTCTGGGTTGATGTTTGGTTTTACCCCCTGATGTTGGTCGCGCCGCTGGCAGGCAATGGGGTTTCGGTTTTGGTAGGGGGCGTGTGTGCGCAGGCGATTGGGGAGCCAATGATCGCTGCTCCCCTTGCCGTTGGGTTGGCCATCACGGCCATGTTGGCCTTGCGTTGTCTGCACCCGCCTGGGGGTGCCATGGCGTTGACTGCGGTGCTCAGTCACGCGACGGCGTTTAACTTTGTCCTGTTCCCCGCGATCACACAGTCATTGCTGCTGGTCTTGGTGGCTGTGCTCTACAACAGCGCCCGGCGGTTTACTTTGTGGGCATTGTCACGCTGACCGATTTTTTGCACCATGCCAATATGGAGTGGCACGTCGGCTTGAGTCAGCGGCTGTGGGAGTTTTTGCGTCCCAGCGGCCTGGAGACAACAGCCAAGCCCGAGGCGGTGGGGCAGATCATGAGTCGCCGGGTTCGTGTGGCCCGCGTTGATCGCGCTTTGGTGGATTTGGTACCGCTGTTTTCGGAGCATGGCCATCATCACATCCCGATTGTCGATCTGGAGAATCGGCTGGTCGGCATCATTACGCAAACGGATATGGTGCGTGCTCTGTTTCGCTCGGCTTAGGGGCGCGCCCACGCTTTAGAATCAGTCGCCATGTCCTACCTCGTGCTCGCCCGCAAATACCGCCCCCGTCGTTTCACTGAAATGGTGGGGCAGGCACATGTGGTGCAGGCCTTGACCAACGCGTTGACCAGCCAGCGGCTGCATCACGCCTACTTTTTCACGGGCACACGAGGCGTGGGCAAGACCACGATTTCACGGATTCTGGCCAAGTCACTCAATTGTCTGGGGGCTGACGGCACGGGTGGCATCACTGCCACACCGTGTGGCGTGTGCCAGGCCTGTGTGGATATTGATGCCGGTCGTTTCGTTGATTACACCGAGCTGGACGCAGCCTCCAACCGCAGTGTGGACGAGGTGCAGGCGTTGCTGGAGCAGGCGGTGTACAAGCCGGTGCAGGGGCGCTTCAAGGTCTTCATGATCGACGAGGTGCACATGCTCACGGGCCATGCCTTTAACGCCATGCTCAAGACGCTGGAGGAGCCGCCCGAGTACCTGAAGGTTGTGCTGGCCACCACCGACCCGCAGAAAGTGCCGGTCACGGTCTTGTCGCGCTGTTTGCAGTTCAATTTGCGACCGATTGCGCCGGAGACGATTCAAGAGCAGCTAGAGACCGTGTTGCAAGCCGAGAACGTGTCTTCAGAAAAGCAAGCTTTGCGTTTGATCTCGCGGGCGGCGCGCGGCTCCATGCGCGATGCCTTGTCGCTCACCGACCAGGCCATTGCCTTTGGTGCGGGCCAGTTGCAAGAAGCCGCCGTGCGCCAGATGCTGGGCAGCGTGGATCGCTCACACGTGTTTCGCCTGATCGATGCGCTGGCTGCGGGTGACGGTAAAACTGTGGTGGAAACGTCAAACGCTTTGCGTGTGCTGGGCCTGAGTGCGGCCTCCACCTTGGAAGAAATGGCCGTGGTGTTGCAGCGCATGGCGGTGCAGCAGGCCGTGCCTAGTATGGTGGACGAGTCCGACCCGCAAGCCGCTGAGCTGTCGCGTCTGGCCGCGCTGATGCCTGCCGATGAGACGCAATTGCTCTACAGCCTGTGTCTGCATGGCCGGGCTGAGCTGGGCTTAGCCCCTGACGAATACGCAGCGCTGACCATGGTGCTGTTGCGTTTGTTGGCCTTTAAGCCGCAAGCAGCAGCCGGGGCTGAAAAAAAAACTCTGAAAACAGCTGAAATCAATCTCACTCGGATTGAACCAACTCCCGTTCGCCCTGAGCTTGTCGAAGGGCTTCGACAAGCTCAGCCTGAACGGGTAGTGCCCCCACCCGGCCAGCGTTTGCCGGTGGTCAACGTAGAGCGACAGGCCATCGCTACTTCTGAAAACAGATCAAATCAGGTTGAAGAGCCGGCAGAACAAGTACAAACAGCTAGCAAAATTGTAGCAATTCAAGTGCGAGAGTCTTCCGAAACACGGGCCGATGTGGCCGCCGCTGGGCAGGCTGCAGGCCAGTTGCAGCCCACGGAGGAGGGCGCTTTTTGGCACCTCACCGTGCAGCAACTCGTGGCGGCTGAAACGGTGACGGCTTTGGTGCGTGAGCTGGCCTTGCAGTCGCAACTGGTAGCGCGCGATGTGGGTCATTGGCTGCTGCGCGTGGAGCGCGAGTCGCTTAACCAGCCCGCCAGCCGGGAGCGCCTACAGGTCGCACTACAGACCATCGGGCATGACATCAAGCTGGGTGTGGAAGTGGGCCGGGTCATGGACAGCCCGGCCAAGCGCAACACCGCTGCGGCTGCCGAGCGCCAAGGCGCGGCTGAAAAAATGATTTACGAAGATCCGTTTGTGCAAGCCATGATGCGCGACTTTGGCGCGAAAATCGTGCCGGGTAGTATCAAACCTATTGCTTCATAACGTTTCGGATTCTCGACTGCGCGGTACTGACGATTTAATGCTAACCGCGCTTAAAAAATACAACCAACCCTAAGGAAATTTATGTTCAACAAAGGACAACTCGCTGGCCTCATGAAGCAGGCCCAGGCCATGCAAGACAACATGAAAAAGGCGCAGGAAGAACTGGCCCATATCGAAGTCACCGGTGAGTCCGGCTCGGGCTTGGTCAAGGTGCTGATGACTTGCAAACACGACGTCAAGCGCGTCACCATCGACCCCAGTTTGCTGGCCGACGACAAAGACATGCTCGAAGACCTGGTGGCCGCAGCCTTTAACGACGCCGTGCGCAAGGCCGCCGAGACCGAGCAGGGCAAGATGGGTAAGCTGTCATCCGGCATGCCCAGCCTGCCTGGTGGCATGAAGTTCCCGTTTTAATGGCAGCTTCACTTCGTGGCTGACTCCAACGCGCTGGACGTGCTAATCCAGTCCCTGCGCCGCCTGCCTGGCGTGGGGGTGAAGTCGGCCTCGCGCATGGCTTTTTATCTCTTGCAGCATGACCGAGAAGGTGCGCAAACGCTCTCGCGCGCCTTGAATCAAGCGGCTTTGAGCGTGAAGCACTGCCAGCGTTGCCACACCTTCACCGAAGCCGACGTGTGTCGTACCTGCCTGAACCCGGCGCGCGACCACAGCAAGCTGTGCGTGGTGGAGACCCCAGCCGACCAGTCGGCACTGGAGCGCACCGGAGCCTATAAGGGGCTGTACTACGTGTTGATGGGCAAGCTCAGCCCGCTGGACGGCATTGGCCCCAACGAACTCGGCTTGAAGCAATTGTTTGAGCGGGCTTGTGATGGCGTGGTGCGCGAGGTGATTTTGGCCACCAACTTCACTGCGGAGGGAGAGGCTACGGCCCACGTCATTAGCGAGGCGCTCAAGGTGCGCGGCCTGCAACCGACCCGGCTGGCCCGTGGCGTGCCCGTGGGCAGCGAGCTGGAATATGTGGATTTGGGCACCATTGCCCATGCGCTGGTGGATCGGCGTTGACCATTGACGTGAGTCAGACGCCATCAGCAATAATGCGAAAAATTGAAGATTCTCCCAAGTTCTGAGGATTTACCATGAATGTTGCGCGTTTTACTCTGGCCTACTGGTGTGTTTTGGTTGCCGTGCTCTTGCCCCTGATTTGCGCAGGCTTGGCCAAGTCGGGCAAGTTTGGTGTTTCCCGTTCTCAAGGGGGCTATGACAACGACAACCCGCGTGCCTGGCTGGCGGTGCAGGCCGAATGGCGAGCGCGGGCCAATAACGCGCAGGCCAACAGCTTTGAGGCGTTGCCTTTTTTCATCGGTGCAGTCATCATTGCCCATCAATTGGGGGCTTACCAGGCGCGCATCGACATACTGGCTTTTGTCTTCGTCTTTTTGCGCATCATCTACATCATGATGTACGTGGCGGGGCTGTCCACGATTCGCTCTATCGTTTGGGCGCTGGCTTTTGCCGTGAATATTTCGATTTTGTTTGTGGGTTACCGCTAGATAGCGCTGACCATCGCTTTGCCTAGCGCTTCCCCTTAGGTAAAAACCCGCTCGGGATCATCCCCGATGCGGGTTTTCTCTTGTCTTGTTACGCTCGACGCACCACCACAAAAACCATGTGACGAGTCTTGTCAAACGCCATCTTTCAACGCCGACATTTCAACACCGCACTGGGCTTGGGCGCGCTCGGCCTGCTTGCGCCGTGCTTGCATGCTCAGACACGCCCAGAAAAAACCAAAGTCACCATCGCCGTGGGGGGCAAGGCCTCGCTCTACTACTTGCCTTTGACGCTGGCCGAGCAGTTGGGCTACTTCAAGGCTGAGGGGCTGGAGGTCGAAATCAAAGACCTGGTGAGCGGCACGCACGCATTGCAATCGGTGGTGGATGGCGCAGCCGATGTGGTGAGCGGTGCTTTCGAGCACACGCTGAATTTGCAAAATCAGGGGCAGTTTTTTCAAGCCTTTGTGTTGCAGGGCCGTGCCCCGCAAATGGCCATGGGGGTGTCGATTCGCAACTTGCCTACCTACCAGTCGCTCAGCGATTTGCGGGGAAAAAAAATTGGCGTGACGGCCCCAGGGTCGTCCACCAACATGATGGCTAATCTGGTGTTGGCGCGTGCAGGACTCAAGGCGGGCGATGTGAATTTTGTGGGCGTCGGCAACTCGGTCGGCGCGCTGCACGCGCTTCGCCTGGGGCAAATTGACGCCATCAGCAATGTGGACCCGGTGATGACGCAGTTGGAGCAAAAGGGCGAGATCAGGATCATTGCTGACACCCGCACCCTCAAAGGCACGCAAGAGGTATTCGGTGGCCCGATGCCCGCGGCTTGCCTGTACGCGCCCATGACGTTTGTGCGCAAGAACCCGGGCACGGTGCAGGCTTTGACCGATGCCATCGTTCACGCACTCAAATGGCTGCAAACGGCCGGTCCTAGCGATCTCATGAAGATCATCCCCGAGCCCTATTTCCTGGGTGATCGTGCGCTTTATTTGACCTCGTTCAGTAACGTGCGCGAAGCCATCGCCACCGATGGCCGTTTTCCTGAAGAGGGTGCTAAAACGGCCTTGAAAGCATTGGGTAGTTTTGACCAAACCATCAAGGCTAACAAAATTGATTTGAACAAAACCTTTACCAATGAATTTGCCCAAAAAGCCAAAGACCGGTTCAAAGCCTGATCCGATTAAAAATAACGCTTGATATGTCCACACCCATTCCCATTCCTTTTGCGCAACTGCGCCAGTTCATCACCACCGCCATGACGCAATTGGGCTTGCCCACTGCGGATGCCGCCACCGTGGGCCGCTTGATGGCCGAGGCCGATCTGCAAGGTTCAGACGGCCACGGCGTCATCCGCCTGCCCCAGTACGCACGGCGTATCTTGGCCGGGGGCATCAACATCAAACCCAACATCAAGGTGGTGCAAGAGCGCCCTGGCATGGCGCTGCTGGACGGCGACAACGGCATGGGACATTTGGTGATGCAGCGTGCGGCGCAGATGGCGATTGAGAAAGCACGGGTGTGCGGTGTGGCCTGGGTGGGCACGCAATTCAGCAATCACGCCGGACCTGCTTCGCTCTATGCCCGTATGCCTATGGCACAAAACATGATTGGACTGTATTTTGCCGTGGGTAATGCCAACCATTTGCCGCCATGGGGTGGGCTGGACATGCTCTTGTCCACCAACCCGATTGCTGTGGCCTTGCCGGCGGGCGAGGAGCCATCCGTGGTGCTGGACATGGCCACGACCGTGGCCGCTTACGGCAAGGTCAAGGCCAAGGCCCAGCGCGGCGAGATGATGCCGCTGGGCTGGATGATTGACCGGCTGGGCCAACCGCTGACCGATCCCAAGCGTGCGGATGAGGGCTTCCTCATGCCGATTGGCGGCTACAAGGGTTATGGCCTAGCGCTCATCGTCGGCCTGCTGGCGGGCACGCTCAACGGTGCAGCCATGGGCAGCGAGGTGATCGACTTCAACCACGACGACACCAGCGTGACCAACACCGGCCAGTCTATTTTGGCGATTGACTTGAGTGCGTTTGGGGACGTCGATGCCTTCAAAGCCCGGGTGGACAGGTTGGTGCGCGAGCTGCGTGACAGCGAGCGCATGCCTGGGGTGGAGCGCATCTGGCTGCCGGGTGAGCAAAGCCACGAACGCCGCGCCACCTTTGAGCGTGATGGCATTCCCCTGGCGCCCGCGTTGATGACGCATCTCGACAAGATTGCGCTTGAGTTGGGTGTGCCAACATTGCTGGCGACTTAAAGAACATTTTTAACTAGGAATCGCGCCATGACTTCACACCACCCATCACGTCGGCTTACCGTCTTGAGCACATTGGCAACACTGCTGGCCTGGGGCTTAAGCAGCCCGTTGGCGCAAGCCCAGGCCACCTACCCGAGCAAACCCATCCGCATGATCATCCCCTTGGCCGCAGGCAGTGCCGTGGACAATGCGGCGCGCATCGTGACACAAAAGATGGCGCAGAACATGGGCCAAGGTTTTGTCATCGAAAACATGACAGGCGCGGCCGGTTTGATTGGCGCAGATCGCGTGGCCAAGGCCGCCCCCGATGGCTACACCCTTGGCGGCTTTAACGACAGCATCATGACCATGCTGCCCCACATGCAGAACAAGATGCCCTGGGACATCGTGCGCGACTTCGAGCCTGTCTCCCTGGTCGCCACGGTGGAGTGGGGTTTGGTGGTGAATGCCGACGCTGCGCAAAAAAATGCGGCCGATCTGATTGCTGAAGCACGTAAAACACCGGGCAAGATCAACTACGGCTCGGGCGGCAATGGCAGCCCGCAGCACATCGCCATGGCCTTGTTTGCCTCGCAAGCAGGCGTGTCGCTCACCCACGTGCCTTACAAGGGCGCATCGCAAGCGGCGGTGGGCTTGGCAGGCCATGAGGTGCAGGCCGAGTTTCAAGGCATTGCCACCGTCAACGCCTTGATTCGCGGTGGCAAGCTCAAGTTGATTGGTGTGACCACGCCCAAGCGCATGCCGCAGTTCCCGGATGTGCCCACGGTGGCGGAGTCGGGCTTGTCGGGCTTTGAGTTCAACTCCTGGTTCGCCATGATGGCTCCGGCAGGTACGCCCAAGGCGATTGTGCAAACCCTGCACGCCGAGACCGTCAAGGCATTGGCCGACCCCGAGGTGAGGGAGAAGTTGCAAGGCCTTGGCTTGACCCCGCGTGGCACCTCGCCCGATGAATTGAGCAAGGCCATGCGGGCGCAGTTGGCGCGTTACGGTGC
>CANCDA010000078.1 GCA_947374705.1 Comamonadaceae bacterium
CCTGGGCAGCGAGAAAGAAACCATCGACCAAGTGAAGATCGGCGCGCTCGATTTCACCCGCGTGAATGTCGGCCCGATGAACGGTATTTGCCCCCTCACGCAAGTGCCGACCATGCCTTTTTTGTTCAACTCCATTGCCCACATGCGCAAGTCGCTGGACGGCCCGGTGGGCGATGAAATTTTGAAGAGCTGTGAGTCGGTGGGCTTTGTGGGTCTGGCGTTTTACGACAGCGGCGCGCGCTCCATCTATGCCAAAAAGCCCATCAAGACCGTGGCCGATGCCAAGGGCCTGAAGATTCGCGTGCAGCAGTCGGATCTGTGGGTCGCTTTGATCAGCGCCATGGGGGCCAACGCCACACCCATGCCCTATGGTGAAGTGTTGATGGGCCTGAAGACCGGGCTGATCGACGCAGCGGAAAACAACATCCCGTCGTTTGACACGGCCAAGCACTATGAGTCGGTGAAGATTTACTCCAAGACCGAACACTCCATGGCGCCTGAGATTTTGGTGATGTCCAAAATTGTTTATGACAAACTGCCCAAGGCCGAGCAAGACATGATTCGCGCAGCGGCCAAGGAATCGGTCGCGTTTGAGCGCCAGAAGTGGGACGAGCAAGAGGCTAAGTCGCTGGCCGTCGTCATGGCCGCAGGGGCCCAGATGGTGGAAGTGGATAAAAAATCCTTCCAAGCGGTGATGGGTCCGGTGTACGACAAGTTCATGGTTACGCCGGACATGAAGCGCTTGGTTAAAGCCGTGCAAGACACGAAGTAATCGAGAGACTGCTTCTTAACTCCCTCCCCCGCTGGGGGAGCCCCCATCCCTGCCTTCCCCCAGAGGGGGAAGGGGCTAATACCAGTGAGCGCCATCGGAAAATCATGTACACCAAATTCTGTGCCACCCTCTCCAAGCTCTGCTTGGTGCTGGCCGTGATCGGTTTGATCGCGGTCATCTTGTGCGTGCAATGGCAGGTCATAGGTCGCTATGTTTTCAATGACACACCCACTTGGGCCGAGGCGCTGGCGCTGCTCCTGGTGCTCTTCGTCACCGCCTTTGGCGTGGCGGTGGGGGTGCGCGACGCGGGTCACATTGGCTTGGAGTCCATGGTCTCTTTGCTGCCCGAGAAGTGGCAGCACCGCATTGAAATCCTGATCCACCTGCTGGTCGGCAGCTTTGGCGCGTTGATGGTTTATGGCGGTGGCATCTGGATGATCGCCAAATGGAGCGAGAAAAAACCCATGCTGCCCGTGTCCGATGGCATTGACTACCTGCCGGTGGTGATTGCGGGTGTGTTGATCGTGCTGTTTTCTATCGAACACATCATCGCGTTAGCGCGCGGCACGGTGGTGGAGCCCTCATGGAACTGACCCTACTCGCGCTGAGCTTCACCGTCCTGCTGCTCATCGGCGTGCCGGTCGCGTTTGCCATTGGTCTGTCCTCGGTGCTCACCATTGTGGCGGCGGGGCTGCCCATTGCCGTGGTGTTCCAGAAGATGGTGGGCGGCATGCAAGTGTTCTCGTTCCTGGCTATTCCCTTCTTCGTCTTCGCGGGGGAACTGATGCTTTACGGTGGCATTGCCGACCGCATCGTGCGTTTTGCCAATAGTTTGGTCGGCCATGTGCGCGGCGGCTTAGGGATGAGCAATGTGCTGGGCTGCACCATCTTTGGTGGCGTGGCGGGCTCACCCTTGGCTGACGTGTCGGCCATTGGCTCGGTGATGATTCCGCTGATGAAGAAGGAAGGCTACGACGCCGACTACGCTGTCAACGTCACCACCCACGCGGCGCTGGTGGGGGCCATCATGCCGACCTCGCACAACCTCATCATCTACACCCTGGCCACGGCGGGCATAGCCTCGGTCAGCGCCATGAGCTTGATGTTGGCGGGCGTCGTGCCCGCGCTGATCTTGACCCTGTGCAACCTGGGTGCGGCCTACTGGGTGGCGGTGAAACGCAACTACCCCGTGCGCCCTGGCGGCTTTGCGGGTTGGCGTGCGGTGCTCACAGCCTTCCTCGCGTCTTTGCCTGGACTCTTGGTGGTGGTCATCATTTTGGGTGGCATCTTGTCGGGGGCCTTCACGGCCACCGAGTCGGCGTCCATTGCGGTGGCCTGGGCCTTGATGGTCACGGTGTTTGTTTACCGCACCTTGTCTTGGAAAAACTTCCTCAAAGCCTGCGCCAAGGCCTGCAAGACCACCGGTGTGGTGCTGCTCTTGATCGGCATCTCCGCCGCGTTTGGTTACTTCATGGCGCTGTACGAAGTGCCGCAGCGCACGGGTGAATTGATGAAGGCCGTCAGCACCGAGCCCTGGGTGATCTTCTTGATGATCAATGTGCTGCTGTTCGTGCTGGGCACCTTCCTTGACATGGCCGCCACCATCCTGATCTGCACGCCGATTTTTCTGCCCATTGCCATGCAGTTTGGCATGGACCCAGTGCAGTTCGGCATCATCATGCTGATCAACTGCGCACTGGGCTTGAACACGCCGCCCGTGGGCACGGTGCAGTTTGTGGGTTGTGCCATTGGTGGCGTCACCGTGGGCCAAGTGATGCGCTCCATCGCCCCGTTCTATGGGGCTTTGGGCCTGTGTCTGCTGCTGGTGACCTATGTGCCTGCGTTTTCGATGTGGTTGCCGAATTTGTTTTTGGCGAAGTGATGCATGGTCGCTTACAACAAGCCTTCGCGCTGAATCACCGCCGTCAAATCGCGCAGCCATTGACCCGCAAAGCTTTGGTAGGCACGGCCAATGCTGGCGCGGCCCATTTGCTCCCGTGTCGTGCCCACACGGCCAGTGCAGCGGTGCAGCCGCACGCGGAACTTCGCATCCAGGGCTTGCACGCGCCCGCTGGCGTCCACACGGGCGGGAATTGGCCCGCCAAAGGGGCTGGACAGGGCGGGGTACTCCAGCTCGGCCAGTGCGATGCGGTCCACCGTCAGCACTTCGCAGTCCACACGGGGCAGGTCGGGTTCATCGGCAATGAAACGCGCTTGGGCGCCGATCTCAATTTTGGGGAGCGCGGCTTCGTCCACATAGGCATCGACCTTCACGCCTTGCGGTGTGGCAATCTGCAACAAGCGCTCGCCACGCGGAATCCAGGCCCCCGCACTCAGCGCAGGGCTCGTGTTCACCACCGTGCCAGCAAAACTGGTGCGCAAGTGCAGTTGTTCGCTCAAGGCCTGCAAACCTGACACCTGCGCCGCGCCCGACTCCCAGCGCTGGCGCAGGGTAGCGCCGCGTTCTTGCAGCCGCCCGTCAAAGGCTTGCTGCTGTAGTTGCCAGCGCAGTTGTTGCTCGCGCGCTTGGGCCATGCCCAGCTCTTGGCGCAGCTCGGTTGAGTCGAGTTCCACCAGCACTTGATCGGCCTGCACCGCTTGCCCCACTTTGACGGCGACCGAGCGCAGTTGCGCCGAGGCCGGTGCGTACAACCATTGGGCTTGTTGTGCGCTGAGGGCCGCAGGTGCATCCACCCCGCGCGGCCAGGGGATGCAGATCAGCGCGAGGAACACCAGTAGAAGGGTCAGGCTGCGTCCTGTGGCGAAGTTCCAGTGGGTGCGTGCCCGTTGAGACCACCACACCTTGAGTTCGCGCTTGATGGGGTAGGCGATGAACCAGCCCAACTCCACCACCAAGAGCAGCAGGCCCAGGGCTTTGAAGAACAAGTGGTACACCAAAAACGCGATACCCAAAAACAGCACCAGCCGGTACAACCAAGTGGCGTAGGCAAAGCCTATGAGCAGCCAGTGGCGTTTAGCGGGCAAGTCCTCGGGCGGCGCATCACCCCAGGCGAACAGCCACTCGCGCAAGCGCCAGCGCCCCAGCGCAAAAGAGCGCTCATGCAGATTGGGCATGCCCAGCCAGTCGCAGAGCAAAAAGTAACCGTCAAAGCGCATGAAGGGGCTCAGGTTGATGGCCAGGGTGATCAACCAAGTGCTGGTCGCCAGCAGGAAGACGCCAGCGCGAATCGGCCCATCAGGTAAAAAGCTCCACAGCAGCGTGGCACAGGCGGCCAAGCCGACTTCGACGGCCATGCCCGCCCCGCTGATTTGCAAGCGAGAGCGGCGCGAGGGCAGCTTCCAGGCCTCATTGGTGTCGGTGTAGAGCATGGGCACCAGCACCATGAAGGCCACGCCCATATGGGGCACGCGGCAGCCGTGGCGGTAAGCGGTGAAGGCGTGGCCCAGCTCATGCGCCACTTTGGCGATGCTCAACGCAATGCCAATGCCCAAAACGCCTTGCCAGTTGCTGTGCGCGGTGAAGGTGTTGGCGAAGTTGTCCCACTGCTGCGAGACCATGTACAGACCCAGCAGCGCCACCCCCATGATGACCCACCAAAATTGAGCGGTAAAACACCACATCACATGCGGCAGCATGGCCTTGAGAAACGCCATGGGGCGCACCAAGGGAATTCTGAAAAACAAATAGTGTTTCAGCAGCCACATGGCCTGGCTCATGCGTCCAGCCGTTGCCACATGACTGAGCCGTGCCGTGCCTTGTGCATCACTGGCGATGAGCAGGTGGTGCTGGGTCAGAAAATTAAAAACACCTTCGATGTCGGCCATGTCCACGTCCAAGGTGGTTTCACGCCGCAAGGCTTCCAGCAGGGCCGACACTTGGCCGGTGCGCCAGCGCGAGAGGATCTCAAAAGCCGTCCAGCTGATCTGAAAAAAGCGGTTGTCGCTCGGGTCGTGCAAGGTCCAGCTGGGTGCGCCGTCGGCCCCGGTCGGGCCGGGGTGAATGGCCAACTCTTGCCGCAAAGGCGGCAGGGTCGTTAGCGGGACGGGCAGGGCAATCTGCATGGCTTGCGCGGGGCTTAAAGTGGTTAAAGGCCCAGCCACTGCCGTAACGTGGTGAGTGGCCGGCGCAGGGCGTAGTACAGCAGCGGCACGCGTGTGCCATGCAGCTTGGCCGTGCCCATCAGGCCAATGCGCAGCGTGGGCTCATCGGCTTTGAAATTGGCCTTGAGGCGGTAGGCCACTTGGCCGTCTCGCGTCGGCTCGGCGCTATAGGCCACTTGGGTGACGACGGCGCTGTAGGCCGATAGCGGGCTGGCGTTGGGGTACAGCGTGACTTCGGCGCCGGGGGCCACGTCAAAGCGCTCGCCCACGGGCAGTTGGATGTTGAGCTCCACCTTGGCCGGGTCGGCCAGGGTCAATACACGCTCACCCAGTTGCACGGTTTTGCCTTGCCAGTCGTTCACGTCAGAAAACACGGCAATGCCCGCGCGTTCTGCACGCACTTGCACGCGCCCGAGCAGCTCGGTCACATAGGCCAGCTCAACGCTTTTCTCACCCATCACGCCGCGCCGCAGCGACATGTCGAGCTTGCCTTTGTCTTCGGTCACCGCAATCTGGGCCGACTGGCGAAACTCTTCTTGCGCCGTGTCATAGGCCTTGCCCGCGATGGCCAGCCGGGTTTGCAGCGCGGTCTGGTCCAGGCTGAACAAGGGCGTGCCTTGGGCCACGGCTTGATTGGGTTGCACCAAAACCCGCTCAACCACACCGTCTTGCGGGGCACGCACCAGAAACGGGTCTTTGGGGACGACCTCTGCCGGGGCCAACACACTTTGCTGCACCGGGAAGCAGGCCACCAGCACCAGCGCCAGCCACAACCAGCGTCGCCGCGCGGCACTGGCCCACAGGCCCCGCAAGGCGTCCAGCATTCGCTTGCGGGGGCGCAAACCCGCCAAGGCGTGTGCGTAGGCACTCACCAACTCGCGGGCCACGGCGATGTCGTGCTCTTGCCACGGCGTGTCCGCCGCCAGCAGCAACCCACCCATGGGGGTCGGGTTGCTGGGGTTACCTGGGTTGAGCGGCATCCACAGCGCATGGGCAGGCCACCACTCGGCCCACTCGGCCATCAACTCAGGCAGCTCGTTGGCATTGATCGTGCGTGGCACATCGTGTTCGGCCAAGGCAAATATGCCGTGGAACAGGCGCGTCAACCACTGCGTGTACGGTGCTGCGGGATTGGGTTGTGGCAGGCCTGAGATGGCCGCCACGTGGCCCAGCGGGTTGAGCCCACCCGCGCCCAGGTACAAGGCGGCTTGACGGTAGGGCAAGACCTGCAAGGTCTCGTTGACCATGACAAAACCCAACACCTCGGTGCTGTGTGCCTCACGGGCGCGGCGCGCCAGTTGCAACAGGCCCAGCAGTTTCTGGATGGGTTCGCTCATTCAGACAGGCGCCGCCACGCCATTAGCGTGCACCGGGAAATGTAGCCCAGCCACTCATGCCGGCGCGAAGACTTTTGACACCTGCGTCTGTCACAGCAGTCACCCCTATGGATTGGCTCACGGGGTCAATTTTGGCGCCGATGCGAATCACTTTGGCGCTGATGGTGCTGCCCAATTCATCCACTTGCACATTGAGGGCACTGCCAGATTTGAGCCATACCAACCAACGCGAGGGAACGATGAGTTGCACCTCCAGCTCACCCGCATCGATCAGGCCCAGCAGCGGCGTGCCAGGTGTCACGTACTGGTGATTGGCCACGAGGCGCTTGGCAATCCGGCCAGAGAAAGGGGCGGCAATACCGCATTTGTTGACCGTGACTTGCATGAAGGCCACTTCAGCATCGACTTCCTTGGCTCGCCCCTCGGACTGCTGTAGTTCCAAGGCGCCGATGGAGTTCAGTTCAGCCAGACGCCGGTTGATAACCAAGGTCTGTTGGATGGCTTCCTGCGTGGCCATGGCTTTGTTGAGCTGGGCTTGGAACAGTGCGCAGTCAAAGCCCACCAGTCGCTGCCCCGAGCTGAAATAGTCACCCTCTCGCAAAGGCAGGTAGGCAATTTTTGCTGAAATCTCGCTTGAAATCACCACTTCATTGCGGGACAAAAATTGCACCCGAATGCGCCCGTCTTTGTCCCCTGTCGCTGGTGCCTCGGGTGCGGCCGCAAAAGCCTGTGTCGCGGCCAGAGCCAACACCAGACAGGCACCTAGCCAGATGCCAAGTCCCGCACCCTGCTTCAATATCGCGCGGCGCATTAGCGCTTGCCTGCCAGCTCGTGGGCCCAACGGGCCTCCATGCCCATCACCGCCTTGCGCACCGCGGGTAAGTCATGGCTGTCAATGGTCTCTGGCAAGGGGTCCAGGCCCAGGGTTGCCAGCACTTGCCCATAAGCCCCTTGCAGCGCACCGTAGCTTTGGTAGCGGCGCAGCTCGGACATCAGTGCGCTCGCAGCAGCGCGCACTTCTTGCAAGCGACCCTGGGCATCTGAGCGGGCGACGTTGCGGGCATGGGCGAGCAGACGCTGCTCGACGCTGTCCATCTCGTCGCTCAACTCAAACTGGCGCATGCGCCCGGTGTAGTCGCGGTAGGCCACATGGGTTTGCGTGAGCACCGCCATGGACATGGCCAAGCGCTGCTGGGTGGCCAGCTCAAGCTGGGCCTCAGCCGTGTTGCGAATGGTCGATGCGTTGAACACGTTCATCAGGTTCCAGCTCACGCGCAGGCCTGCATCGTTCCATGAGTTGTTGACCAGGTAGCTGTTGCTGTCGTAGTGCGGCCCAAAAGAGAGCTCAACGCCGGGAAATAATTTAACCAAAGCCTTGCGTGTTTCCACCACGCTGACGCGCTCGTTGTAGCGTGCCTCCATCAGGTCGGGGCGGCGCAGCAAAGCCGTCTCTTCCATTTTCTCCATTGGAAGTGTGAATTGTGGTTTGTTCAACTGCGTGGGCAGCACCAGCGTAAACGGTTTGCCAGGCTCCAGGTTCATGAGGGAAGCCAGTCGCGGTTTGGCCTGTGCCAGCTCGTCGTTGATGGCCTCAAACTGCCGGATGATCTCAAGCAACTGCCGCTGGTAGTTCAAGGTCTCCAGGGGGGAGAGCAGTTTTTCAAGTTCAATTTTTCGCGAATCCGCCAGCGCCTTGCGGGCGTCTGCCAATACGGTGGTGATTTTCCCCTCCAGCACCTGTGCCCCGACGGCTTGCCAGTAAGCCGGACGTACTTGCTGCATCACGATGTGCACCGTCTTGCGGCGACGCTCTTGCGCGGCCAACCAACGGTCGCCTTGTTGTTTGGCTTGGTAGTAACTGACGCCAAAATCAAGCACATTCCAGGTCAAGCCTAGATCCAGCGTGTTGCGGTTTCTGTCCACCGACGTGGAGGGTACCAACGACTGCGCGCCCGTGGCCACATTGCGTGACGACGACGCGTAATCGTTGTCGCGGGTGCTGTAGCCTGCCGCCGCTGTGATGCGTGGCAGCATGTCCACGCGGGCCAGATCAAGTTGCTTGCTGGCTAGTGCTTCTTCCATGACCTTAACGCGGTAGTCCAAGTTGTACTTGAGGGCGCGCGCCATGGCTTCGTCCAGCGTGAGCGGGCCAACCAGTGGCTCTTGGTTTTGCACCATCTGCGCACGCTCGGCGGCCAGCGACTTGCTGCGTTCGTCCATGCCAATGGGCTCAGTGGTCACAGCACACCCGCCCAGCACCAGTGCCAGCATGAGGGGTGAGAGGGGTTTGATGAAGGAGGAGGTTTTGGAGGCAAAAGGTGGCAAGCGCATGGTGATGTTCCGTCGTAAATCAGGTTGGATGTGGAGCGAAAGGCAGAGGCGGGGTTACTGGGGGGAGGCGTGGGCGGTGGTCATTGAATCATTTCAGCGTCTGCACCGTCGATGTTGGCGCTGAGTTGCGCCAGCAGGGCCAGGCTTTGCGGGTCTTTGTCGGCTCTGCCGTGCTGTGCAAACTGGGCGTCCAGCCCTGAACGTCCGGGCGAGGACATACGCTCCAAATCGGCAAGGGTTGGTTGTGGCAGGCTTGGTTTGCCTTTGGTAAACAGCGACTCCATCAAGCGCTGTAGCCCAAGATCGGCCCGTTGATCGCGCGTGTTGCGCTCGGTTGTGCGGTTTTCTTGTTCCGAGGACAGCTCGATGCTGATGGTGCTGGTCGCACTATTGCCTTTGCTGTCACGGGCAATGAACATCAGCTTCAAAGCGCCAGAAACGCCCGGGGGCGGCGTGCCTGAGAGAGTTCCACTCGCGGGGTCAAATTTCATCCAGCTTGGTATGTCCCCGCCGCTGGCCAAGCCCACGGTCACGGTGACCTCGACATCTGGGTCGTTGACCAAGAATGTAGCCACCGGCAAGGTGAAAGCGATAGGCCTGCCTGAGCCGATCTCAAAGTCAGTCAAGGGCGTACCGGCTTGCAAGGGTGCGCTACCGATCAGCAGTGAATTTCTTGCAATGTAAGACGTGGGTGATGCGTCGTGAACAATCAGCTGCATCCAGCGATTTGAGTCCTCATTCGTGTTGGTACTGAAGAAGTCAGGCCGAGAGTCCCTATCGCCTTGATTTGGGCGAGAGTTCGTCAGGTTGTTAAGTGCATCGGTGACGATGGGGCGGGTTGGTTGCGAGGACTCGTTGTCAGTATCGCGTGGCTGCTGTGGACCTTTTGTGTCGGGCTGCTGGGTGAAAGCAAACGGGACAGGTGGTGGCGGGTCTTTGGGTGTTGTGTTGGGCACGACAGGCACGACAGGTACAACAGGTACAACAGGTACAACAGGCACGACAGGCACGACAGGCACGACAGGCACGACAGGCACGACAGGCGTGTTGTTGATCACCGCTGTAGCGCCCAATGTCGCTGCGTCATTGCCCACGGCATCTTGCACGGCATTGGCGTCGTTGCCTGCCGTTGGGTCGGCATAGGCAACGGTCACCACTTGGCCGTTGGTCACTGCGGTCGTCAGCGTCAAGGTCACTGTTTTGGCAGCAGCATTCACGGCCACAGCCGTTACCCCATTGACCACACCCCCCGAGACCACGGCAAATGCGCCATTGGGTGCGATGTTGGCGGCGTCCAGGGTGTTAGCTTCGGTGTAGAGCAACACCAACTGATTGCCGTTGACGGTGGCTACGGCGAATACAGGGGCCGTGGTGTCGGTTGGGATGTTGACCGTGTTGTTCGTCACGGCGGTGGCGGCCAAGGTCCCTGCGTCATTGCCCACGGCGTCTTGCACGGCATTGGCGTCGTTGCCCCCGGTGGGGTCGGTATAGGCGACGGTGACGATTTGGCCACCAGTCACGGCGGTGGTCAGGGTCAGGGTCACTGTTTTGGCAGCGGCATTCACCACCACACCCGTCACCGCATTGGCTGCACCGCCTGAGACTACGGTAAATGCGCCATTAGATGCAATGTTGACAGCGTCCAGCGTGTTGGTCTCTGTGTAGGTCAACACCAACTGATTGCCGTTGACGGCAGCCGATGCCAAAACGGGGGCCACGGCATCAATCACGATGGCCTTGTTGGCCCCGAGCGAATTGGCTGCGCCGGGTGCGACAAGGGTCAATGTGCCTGCATTGCCTGCCGCGTCTTTGATCGTGCCCGCGTTCAAGGCCAGAGCGGTCGTGCTGCTGTAGTCCAGGTCAGCCGACGTGTCGCCCGCTTGCACGGTGTAAGTGAAGGTCAAAGCCGTCGTACCTGTACCGCTGACGTAGTTCACCACTTGGCCCGCACCACCATTGGCAAGAGTCAACTGAGGTGTGCCCGTCACCGTGACGGCTT
>CANCDA010000079.1 GCA_947374705.1 Comamonadaceae bacterium
TGCTGGCCATTGGCGGCTCCACCAACGGCATCGTGCACCTGGCCGCGATTGCCGGGCGCTTGGGCCTGGACATTGACCTGCCCGCGCTGGACCGCATGGGCCGCGACACGCCCGTGTTGCTAGACCTCAAGCCATCGGGTCAGCATTACATGGAAGACTTTCACCACGCAGGCGGCATGGCCACGCTGCTGCGCGAGTTGAAGCCGCTGCTGAACCTGGACGCGATGACCGTCACAGGCCGCACCCTGGGCGAAGAACTCGAAGCCCAAGGCCCCGGCTTCAAGCAAGACGTGGTGCGCCCGTTTGACCAGCCCATCTACCCGCAAGGCGGCATTGCCGTGCTGTACGGCAACTTGGCCCCTGGCGGCGCGATCATCAAGCAGTCTGCCGCTGACGCCAAACTAATGGAGCACGAAGGCCGCGCCGTGGTGTTTGAGAACGCCGCCGATCTGGCCAATCGCGTGGACGACCCCGACTTGGACGTGACCGCCGACGACATTCTGGTGCTGAAAAACATTGGCCCCAAAGGCGCGCCCGGCATGCCCGAGGCGGGCTACCTGCCCATCCCCATCAAGCTGGCGCGCGCGGGCGTGAAAGACATGGTGCGCATCTCCGACGGCCGCATGAGCGGCACGGGTTACGGCACTATCGTGCTGCACGTCACGCCCGAATCGGCCGTGGGCGGCCCACTGGCCTACGTGCAAAACGGCGACCGCATCCGCCTGAGCGTGAAAAACCGCGAGATCAGTTTGCTGGTGTCAGCCGAAGAGTTGGCGCAGCGTGCACTGGCCAACCCCATCGTCGAACCTACGGCGGCGCGGGGCTACAAGAAGCTGTTTTTGCAAACAGTGACGCAGGCGGACAAGGGCGTGGATTTTGACTTTTTGCGGGCGGCGCAGAGCAAGGGGAAGACGCCGGGTTGATGCCCCTCCAGCCCATGTGCCGACCTGTAGGGCGCGCGCCATGCATTGGCTATCGCTCGACGAGGACGATATGCGCTTGAATTTTGCCCTCGACGACAGCGTCAAAGTCTCGGCGAACTCGTTTTGGTCGATCGTGTCCCACACATTGATACGGCGGCAACCTCGGTGCCGCGCTCCAAAATCAAATCGACCTCTGTGCCAATGTTGTCACGCCAGAAGTACAAGGGCTCACGCACGCCTGTGTTGCAGCGATTTTTGAGAAATTCATTGACCACCAGGGTCTCGAACAGCGCGCCGCGCAAAGGGTGGTTTTCTTGGCAGTTTTATCGGAAATGCCAGCGTCGCTCGCCAGCGACTGCATGTTGAGCAACTGCCCCGCATCGCGTTCTGCATAGGTCACTAGATAAGCATGCAGCCACTCAAAAGGTTCCAGCGTGCGGGCGTACAGCGCAGGGTAAAAACCTTTGACCCCGCTTCCCTCCGTTTTTACGCCTTCAACTTTCGCGCGCCCTTCAAGGAATGACCACCTCGACGTAGCTGCCGACGCATGCTGAATTGATGGCCGTCGCAACAGCCTCTGCGACAACCCGGATACGAGGCCAACTTGTCGTGGCAAGAACAACGACAGCAATTCGTCTTGCTGCAAGGTTTTGTTGATAGCGAAGATTGGCGTCAGTAGTCACAAGCACTTCAAACCCCTGCGCCTCCGCAGAGCTCAACAACTCACCATTTTTCAGCGTCGCCCACCCCAACTCATACGCGGTAGAAACATGGTGCCCGGGGAGGAATTGCCGAAGCGGAACCGGCGTTCCTTGATCAAACAAGACGCGCACTTATGCGGCCAGCAAAGTTGACCTGGCCGCGTGCTCCAGCACATGCCGAGCCTGCGACAAAGAGACGCCAGGAAACCACTCAATGAATTGATGGACAGAGGCATCTTCTTCGAGGTTCTCGAAGAGCGCAGCAACAGGCACCCGCGTACCCCGGAAAACCCAAGCACCGCTCACGCGATCAGGATCGCGTTCGACATCGAAGCAGGAAGACCAATCAATCATGGGTAAATGGTAGCACTTGTCCCCTCAAACCGCCAATAACTCGCACCGGGTGATGCGTGACAACACATCGCCCATAGCTTCGCGTGCGATGGCGGTGTCATAGCTGGCCTGGCCACGCAGCCACCAGCCATCGCTCAGGCCAAAGTAGCGGCACAGCCGTAGGTCGGTGTCGGCTGTAATCGAACGCTTGCCCGCCACAATGTCGCCAATGCGTTGCGCAGGCACGCCGATGTCCTTGGCCAGGCGGTACTTCGTCAAGCCGAGTGGTTTCAAGAATTCTTCGTCCAGCATTTCGCCAGGGGATACGGGTGGGATTTTTCGCATGATGACTCTCCTGATTCAGTGGTAGTCCACAATTTCAACGTCTTTCGGGCCTTGTGCCGTCCAGACGAAACACACACGCCATTGGTCGTTGATGCGTATGCTGTGTTGCTACTGAGAATCTCACAAACCATGCCACGGCAAGACATCCACCCCCGAGCGCGTAAAGCGGGACTCACCACCGTACACCAAGCCGGGGTAAATGGCTGAAAAATTGCCGCGTTCGGTGGCGTATTTTTGCCACTTGCTGAGGTTGCCAAACGCATCTGACGCGACGGTGAGGCCGGACTTGATCTCTACGGCGGCAATCTCGGTGCCGCGCTCCAAAATCAAATCGACCTCCGTGCCAATGTTGTCACGCCAGAAGTACAAGGGCTCACGCACGCCTGTGTTGCAGCGATTTTTGAGAAATTCATTGACCACCAAGGTCTCGAACAGCGCGCCGCGCAAAGGGTGGTTTTGTACCTGATCTGCCGTGTGAATGCCCAGTAGTGCGGCAGCCAAACCGACGTCAGTCATGTAGAGCTTGGGACTTTTGGTCAAGCGCTTACCGAAATTGGCAAAGTGCGGACGCACAAAATGAACCAAGTAGCAGGCTTCCAAAATCGACAACCAGTGTTTGGCGGTTTTGTCGGAAATGCCAGCGTCGCTCGCCAGCGACTGCATGTTGAGCAACTGCCCTGTGCGTGCCGCCGTGAGCTTGAGGAAGCGCTGAAACGTGCCCAGGTCTTGAATGGCTGCCAACTGCCGCGCATCGCGTTCGGCATAGGTCACCAGATAGGCGTGCAGCCATTCATAGGGCTCCAGCGTGCGGGCGTAAAGCGCAGGGTAAAAGCCTTTGATCAGGTGGCTGGCGTAGTCAAGCTCCAGCAGTTTGGCATCACGCAACTCAGCGATGGACAAGGGCAGCAACTCCACCAACGCCGTGCGGCCTGCCAGACTTTGCGTGACGCTGGAGAGCAAAGACAAATTGTGCGACCCCGTGAGTACAAATTGCCCCATGCGTCCAGACGCATCGACCACGCCTTGCATTTCTGAGAACAACTCCGGCGCGTTCTGCGCCTCGTCAATCACCGCGCCGTCAGGAAACTGGCGCAAGAACTCCATGGGCTGAGTGCGTGCGAACTCGCGCTGCGCCGGGGCCTCCAGCGATACATACGGCTTGCCACTCAGCAACTCGCGCACCAGCGTGGTCTTGCCGGATTGGCGTGGCCCTGTGATGGTGACAACAGGAAAACCTTGCAGAAGCCGCAGGATGCGGGGAGCAGCGTGGCGAGGAATCATTTTTACAAATCCGGATTGTTATTCCGATATTGTAAGTTTAACGAGGGCGACGGCAAACCGTCAACTGGCGACCCGGTCAACTTGCTCGCCATTGACGGGATTCATCATTTCAATATCTGACCCCGAGCCTCCTCAAGACCCCCAAGACCTGGCCATCAGCTCCGCACTTGCCTCGGTAGACAGACGCTCTACACGGCACAGGCTGTGTCTTTGACCGGACCAAGCTCCTTGATCGCGTGCTCAAGTGCGTCTTGCATACGAAGCAACCTTGGGACACCCTGAACAAACTCTCTTATCCCATCCTGATCGACGCCTACGTATCCCTTCTGGCCGGTGAGACGTATAAGCACTTGCTGCGCTGGGACAATTTTACGTAGTGCGTTTACTTCCTGTTCGTTCAGTACGATGTGAATCGACTCGGAAACTTCATTGTGAGAGTTGTTGCGGTCAACTTGACTTGAGTCAAACTTGCGATCAATAACGATAGCGCCATTCAACATGATGCTGAACTGCTCGACAAACATCCAGTGGGCTGCGCGGAATGTAGGGTGTAGAACGATTATCGGCGGATGGCAGTCTCGTAACGAGACATACCCACGAACAGAAGGTTTGCCAGTTTTGCTCGCGTATTTGGCTTCGGAATCCGATAAATCCATACCAGGGTCTGCAAAGAACTGAACCTTTCTAAAGCCATCTCGCGTGACCGATGACGGCAACTCACATTTGGGCGGTGCCTTGTCGAAGCAAGCGAAGAACTTGGTCACACCGTTCTCATCTGATTTTCCCGGATCTTCTATGTAGGCCGGACTCTTCCTATCACGGAGTCGATTAACGTTAACCTTGTCAAAGACCCGCTCGACTGTCTGCATCCATTGCTTGGCTGTCGCGACTCGCTGAGTCAATGCGGATGGCAAGCTTGTAGCTGAGGGTTGATTCGTTCGGGGTTGCTCTCGTTCGGTGCTTGCTTGATTGTCTGCTTGACTAGAAGGACCACACCCAGCTAGCATGAAGCAGACGAAGCTCTTGGCTGCGAGAAATCTAATCATTGCCTTTTTGCTTTGGTACATGCTTCCTCCTGTGAGACCTGCTGCAAATTCAATCACAATTCGACAAAGGCTTGGGCAAATTCGACTTGCTGAGCAGCTAGGAAGATTCCAGATTACACATTTTTTGTCAGTGCAGCGATTCGATTTCCAAATAGACAGTATCGCGATGTCAACCCCTAGTTTAAACAGCTCCCATTAAGCGCGCATTAAAAAAAGCGCCACCTAGATGAGTCTTGCGTCTGTAAATGAAAGCGCATTGGTCAAGCTCCCAGGTCTTCCCGGGCCAAGGCGACAAGCTCCGACAGATACGCGTCGGCAATCTTGCGCACTCGCGTGGCATGATTTCCATACGCCAAGTACGCATCGCGGTGGTCGTCATAGTGCTCATCTGACTCAGCGAATCTCTCGTTGTAAAGATCGGAACTAAACTCCCTCAGCTTGGATACGAACTCACGGGAAAGAAGCAATGTTCCAACAGTCGTTTGCCGCACGACCTCCCGCTGAGCTGCGGCATAAACCTCGGCAGGAGTCTTACCGTCAAAGTGACCGACTGAAGGCAGCATATGGGTCTCGGATGACACTTCGTCACCCCAATACCGTATAGCTTCTACCGCCTCAAGCACTCGCTGATACGAGGCGTACTTGTCTTGCCATAAGCGCTCGTGTTTGAACTTTCGCATTGCGATCCACAGTGCACCCCAAGCAGCCATCGCGGGCACAACGATGTCCTTGAATAAGTTGATCGAAGTCAGCTGGTCAAATAGGTTCTGCATATTATTGGGATCAAGGCGTAACGTTTATCAGCCGCAAGACCAAGTTTGTAGACATCAGAAGCACCTCCTTCAGCAGATAAGCGTTGTTGAACGAAGCTGCCCGCGAGGCGGATGCGACGTGGGTATTGAAATCTTTGTCCCAGTCAACGCGCTCAAATCATGAGCATGATTGTGCCCCCCTACTTCGGCAAAAACAACACCCAATAAACCAGCAAAAAGTTAAACAGCGCGCTAAAGGCCAGCAGCAGTTTCCACAGCATGGTGGGGTCGCGCTGGATCAGAGGGGTGGCGCTGGGTGCTGAAAGAGGCCGAGACGCGCCGCGTTCTAGAGCCAGCAACATTTCTTCAGCGGTCTCAAAGCGCTCACGTTTGTCGCGGGCCACGGCTTTGAGGATGATGTGGTCTAGCCAGATGGGCACCTCGGGGTTGTGACGGCTGGGGGGCGTGGGGTCACGGAAGTAGCGGCCACTTTGGTAGGGCAGCACTTCGCCATAGGGCAGCTTGCCGTCGGTCAGCAGTTGGTACAGGGTGACGCCTAGCGCGAAGAGGTCACTTTGCGCGTCGGGCGACTCCTCGGTGCCTCCTGTGTCCACGCCGCTGGCCTTGATGGCGAAGCCCCATTGCTCAGGGTTGATGTAGCTGGGCGTGCCCGCGTGCAGGCGGCGCAGGGCCTCGGGCTCGCGCCCGCTCAGGGCCACGCCCAGATCCAGCAGGCGCAGCACGCTGTCTTCGCCCAGGTGCAGGTTGGCGGGTTTGATGTCGCGGTGGATGACGCTTTGGCGGTGCAGGCGGCCCAGCGCTTTGAGCGCTTGCGTGGCCAGCACCACGGTCTGGTTCGGGCTGAACTTGTGCTGGCGGTCGAGTTGCTGCTGCAAAGTCTCCCCGGCGTGCCAGTCGTACAACAGGTAATAGGCCGATGGACTTTTGCCGTTGGGCAGAGCTTGATGCAGATGCACCAAGTGATCTGCCGCGAGAGAGGTCTGCATGCACTGCGCCAGCCAGGCCTCATGCGCCAACATGGCGCGCTCTTGCGCGTCGGCTGCACGTGCGGGGTGCAGGGTTTTGAGAGCGTAGAGCGTTTGGGTCTGTGGGTCACGCACCTGGTACAACAAATTGATGCCGCTGTCGGCAATCAATGCCGTCACGCGCAGGCCGTCGATGTTGTCGCCGACCTTCAGGCGCACCGGTATGGGCAAGGCCTGAGCGGCGCGGTTTTTGTCGCTTAGCGTGGCGTCCATCAAACCCAGCACACGCACCACCAGCGCGGTGGCGTTGTCGTTACTGCCCATTTTGATGGCAGCGTTCACGAGGTTTTCACTCATAGCCTGCGCTTGTTGACTTTGCGAGAGTTCGGCCAACTGGCGCAAGCGCACGAAACCGTGCACGCCGTCGGTGACCAGCACAAACACATCGCCGACTTGCAAGTCGCCCTGGGTGTAGTCCACCACCAGGCGGTCTTCCGCCCCCACGGCGCGCAAAAGCTGGTGGCGCAAATCCGGATGGGCCAGCACATGGTCAAAGGTGATCTGTGTGACCTGGCCTTCGCGCAGCAGGTAGGCGCGCGAGTCGCCCACATGGGCCAGCGAATACGAATGGCCTTTGAGCACCAGGGCGGTCAGCGTGGTCATGCCCAACTTTGGTTCATTGCGCCGGTTGGTCGCCGCCCACCAGGCGTTTTGCGCCGCAATGATGCGGTCTAGCGCCACAGTGGTGTCCCAGGTTTCAGGCGTGCTGTAGTAGTCACGCACCAAACTGGTGACTGTGGTTTGTGCAGCCTCTTTACCCAAGCCCCCGGTGCTAACGCCATCGGCAATGGCCGCAATGACGCCCATGCTATCGCGCCCCGGCTCGGGCAGCATGGCGGCACAGAAGTCTTCATTGACAGGCTTGGTGCCCGCCAGGGAGGTGAAACCGATGTCTAGTTCAAAGCTCATGCAGACCCATCAGCAAGATTGATGCCCATCGAGAGAAAACGTAAATTGGCACGAGGCTTGCGGCATATCAGGCAATCGCTTTGGAGAACTGCAATGAAAAAGTCAAGACTGGTCATGATCGGCAACGGCATGGCAGGGGTTCGCACCCTGGAAGAACTCATCAAAATTGCCCCGGAGATGTACGACATCACCGTGTTCGGGGCCGAGCCCCACCCCAACTACAACCGCATTCTGCTCTCCCCCGTCTTGGCGGGCGAGCAAACTATTGACCAGATCATCCTCAACGACTGGGCCTGGTACACCGACAACCACATCACCCTGCATGCCGGCTGGAAAGTGACCGAGGTGGACCGCGTGCGACGTGTGGTGCACGCCGAGAACGCCGCTGGTGAGAAGACCAGCACCGAGTACGACCGCCTCATCATGGCCACTGGCTCCAATCCCTTCATCTTGCCCATTCCCGGCAAAGACCTCAAGGGCGTGCTGGCCTACCGCGACATCTCGGACACCAACGCCATGATCGAGGCAGCCACTCAATACAAGCACGCGGTGGTGATTGGCGGCGGCCTGTTGGGTCTGGAGGCGGCCAACGGCCTGATGAAACGCGGCATGAGCGTCACCGTGGTGCACGTCATGCCCTGGCTAATGGAGCGTCAGTTGGACAAAGTGGCTGGCAAGCTTTTGCAAAAATCGCTGGAAGAACGCGGTATGAAGTTCATGATGGGCGCGCAGACGCAAGAGCTCATCCCCGACAAAGACGGGAGAGTGATGGCCGTCAAATTCAAAGACGGCATGGAGGTACCTGCCGACTTGGTGGTGATGGCCGTGGGCATTCGCCCCAACACCGAGCTGGCTGAGAAGATGAGCCTGTATGTGAACCGCGGCATTGTGGTGAGCGACACGATGCAGACCACCACCGATGCACGCATCTACAGCGTGGGCGAATGCGCCGCGCACCGGGGCATTGCCTACGGGCTGGTGGCTCCACTGTTTGAGCAGGGCAAGGTGCTGGCCAATCACTTGGCGCAGTTTGGTATTGGGCGTTACACCGGTTCGCTCACCTCGACCAAACTCAAGGTCACCGGCATTGACCTGTTCAGCGCGGGCGAATTCCAGGGTGGCGAGGGCACCGAAGAAATCGTGATGTCCGACCCCTTCGGTGGCGTGTACAAAAAGCTGGTTATCAAGGACGACAAACTCGTTGGGGCCTGCCTGTACGGTGACACGGTGGACGGCAGCTGGTACTTCAAGCTGCTGCGCGATGGCCGCAGTGTGGCGGATTTGCGCGACAAGCTGATGTTTGGCGAGTCCAGCATCGGCGACACCGGTCACGAGGGTCACACCAAAGCCGCCTCCATGCCCGACGAGGCCGAAGTCTGTGGCTGCAACGGCGTGAACAAAGGCACCATCTGCAAGGCGATCAAGGAAAAAGGCCTGTTCACGCTGGACGAGGTGCGCAAGCACACCAAGGCCAGCGCGTCCTGCGGCTCCTGTACCGGTCTGGTGGAGCAGATTTTGATGTTCACCGCCGGTGGCGACTACTCCGCCACACCCAAGACCAAACCCATGTGCGCCTGCACCGACCACGGCCACCAGGCCGTGCGCGACGCCATCAAAGCCAACAAGCTGCTGAGCATCCCTGAGGTGCACAAATTCATGGACTGGAAGACGCCCAATGGTTGCTCGTCTTGCCGCCCGGCCGTGAACTACTACCTGCTGTCCACCTGGCCCAAAGAGGCCAAGGACGATCCGCAAAGCCGCTACATCAACGAACGCAGCCACGCCAACATCCAAAAGGATGGCACCTACTCCGTTATCCCGCGCATGTGGGGCGGCGAGACCACGGCCAGTGAGTTGCGCCGCATCGCAGACGCGGTGGACAAGTACAAAATCCCCACCGTCAAAGTCACCGGCGGCCAGCGCATTGACCTGCTGGGCGTGAAGAAAGAAGACCTGCAAAACGTTTGGAAAGACATCGGCATGCCCAGCGGCCACGCTTACGCCAAGGCGCTGCGCACCGTCAAAACCTGCGTGGGCTCCGAGTGGTGCCGCATGGGCACGCAAGACAGCACCCAGATGGGCAAAGACCTGGAGCGCGCCATGTGGCGCATGCAGGCTCCACACAAGGTGAAATTTGCGGTGAGCGGTTGCCCACGCAACTGTGCGGAGTCCGGCATCAAGGACGTGGGCATCATCGGCGTGGACAGTGGTTGGGAGATGTATGTCGGTGGCAACGGCGGCATCAAGACCGAAGTCGCCCACTTCTTCACCAAGCTCAAAACAGCTGAAGAGGTACTGGAGTACACCGGTGCCTTCATGCAGCTCTACCGCGAAGAGGGCTGGTATCTGGAGCGCACCGTGCACTACATCGGCCGCGTGGGCTTGGACCATGTGAAGAAGAAGGTGCTGGAAGACGCCGAAGGCCGCAAAGCCCTATGGGAGCGTTTGCAGTTCACGCTGGACGGCGAGCCCGACCCTTGGTTCGAGCAGCAAAAAGCCAGTGTGGACGTGCGTCAGTTTGAGAAAATTAGTGCCTAAATAAGCTGAAGCCATTTAAACACTTGCGTAAGCAGCTATTAAAAAGAGAGCACATCATGAGTGAATGGAAAACAATTTGCCGCGTTGACGACATCCCCGTATTGGGTTCGCGCCGCGTCGCACGCGCACAGGGCATGGACGTTGCCGTGTTCCGCAACGACCAAGACCAGGTCTTCGCCCTGCTCGACCGCTGCCCGCACAAAGGTGGCCCCTTGAGCCAAGGCATTGTGTTTGGCACCAGCGTGGCCTGTCCGCTGCACAACTGGACGATTGGCCTGAATGATGGCTGCGCCAAGGCGCCAGACGAGGGCTGCACGCAGCGCTTTGCCGTGAAGGTGGACGCCGGCATAGTGCACCTGAATGCGCAAGAGTTGGCGACGCTGGCCTTGGACATGAAGCCGCCTACCGCAGGCCCCCACCCCAACCCTCCCCCAAAAGGGGAGGGAGAAAGTCATACTGCATGAGCACGATGATTCGCTCCCCGCATAACCCCTTCCCCCTCTGGGGGAAGGCAGGGATGGGGGCTGCATGACAACGAAAGAAACCAAATCCACCTGCCCCTACTGCGGCGTAGGCTGCGGCGTCATCAT
>CANCDA010000080.1 GCA_947374705.1 Comamonadaceae bacterium
GGCTTTTACGCCGACCGCAATGTCGAATCCGGCAACAGCGAGATTTTGGTGACGCCCGATGTCGCCATCTCGCTACGCCGCATCACCCGCCATTGCTGCGAGCGCATTGCGCGCAGCGCCTTTGAGCTGGCCGCACTGCGCCGCCAACACGTGACGCTGGTGCACAAAGCCAATGTGCTGCGCGTGACGGACGGCATCTTCTTGGACGAATGCCACAAGGTGGCCAAGGAGTTTCCGCAAGTCACGGTGGACGACTTCATCGTGGACGCGATGATGGCCCACGTGGTGCGCGACCCGGCACGCTTTGACGTGATCGTCTCGACCAATATGTTTGGCGACATCCTGTCTGACCTGACCGCCGAACTCTCAGGCAGCCTGGGCCTGGGCGGCTCACTCAACGCCGGAGCCGAGCACGCCATGGGCCAGGCCGCGCATGGCTCAGCGCCTGACATTGCCGGCCAGAACAAAGCCAACCCCTTCTCGCAAGTCATCTCTGCGGCCATGCTGCTGACCTGGCACGGCCAGCGCCGCGCCCTGCCCGCTTACCTGGCCGCAGCCAAAGCCATTGAGCAAGCCATGGAAGCCACGATTGCCGCCGGTGAATGCACGCGCGATGTGGGTGGCAGCCTGGGCACGCGGGAAACGGGTGTGGCCTTACTCAAGCGGCTTTAAAGCGGCGTTGAAACCTGATGACGTCAGGGTTTACTCCATCGTCACATTGGCGTCCTTGACGGTCTTGCCCCAGCGCGTCAAGTCCTGACTGATCTGTAGCCGCATTTCAGCCTGGGTGAACAACATCGGCTCGTAGCCCTCCTTGCGGATAGTAGCCTGCACTTCAGGCTCACGCATCACGGTGTTCAAAGCGGGAACCAGCTTGTCCATCACTGTAGCTGGCAAACCGGGCGGACCGACGATGCCAAACCAGATGCTGGCATCTAAACCCACAAAGCCAGACTCGGCCAGCGTCGGCGTTTCGGTCAACAGGGAACTGCGCTTGGCCGATGTCACGGCCAGCGGCATGATGCGCCCCGCCTTGATGTGCGATGCCGCAGCGCCCAGCGACGAGAACAGCACGGGTATGTGCCCCCCCAGCAGCTCAACCATGGCCGGTGCGCCGCCCTTATAGGGCACATGGGTGATGTTGACCCCTGCTGCCGCCTTGAACTGCTCACCCGCGAGGTGACCCACCCCACCGATGCCGGATGTGCCGTAGCTCCAGGCTTCGGGTTTTTGTTTCATGAATTCGATCAATTTTTTCAGGTCGGTCGCGGGTGAATTGGCCGGTGTGACGATCACCGTACCGCCACCGCCCACCATAGCGATGGGCGTGAAATCGGTGAGCGGGTTGTAGGCGGTCTTGCGCATATTGGGCACGATGGTCATCGGGCCGGAGTCGGTGATGTGCAGCGTGTAGCCATCGGCCGGGGCACGGGCCAGAAGTTCCGCTGCGATTACGCCACCCGCGCCTGCACGGTAATCCATCACGATGGGCTGGCCGAGGATTTTTGACAGGCGTTCTGCGATGGGCCGAATAAGATTGTCAGCACCCCCGCCAGGGGCGTAGCCAACCACCATGCGAATGGGTTTGTCCGGGTAATCGGCCCACACGGAGGCGGCGCTGAGGCCCAAGGCGATTAAGGGAAGCAGCAAGCGCGCGAACTTAGGCATGTCGTGACTCCTGGTCGTTGTAGGGTTATTGCGTGGAAAACTATTGCGTAGAAAACACTTGGCTCGGCTGTGGCAGACCTTTGACCTCAATCGCATTGCCGGACGGGTCAAGCACCAAAAAAACCGACTGCTCGCGTGGCGTACCGATGAAAATTCGGGTCGGCGCCATGGCAAACGGCACCTGGGCTTGGCGCAGTCGGTTGAGCATGCCGTCGTAGTCGGCGGGCTCCACAATCACGCCAAAATGGCGCAGCGGGTAGTTGTCTTTGCCGATGTTGACTGACTGATGCAACGCTTCAACCTCCGAGAGCTGCGCCACCAAGTGGTGACCGAAAAATTCCAAGTCAATCCTATCCTCTTGCACCCGGGTTGCGGTGCAGCCCAGCAGGTCGCGGTAGAACGCGAGTGTCGATTCGATTTCACGAATCGGGAAGGAGAAGTGAATCATTGCAAGCTTCATGAATCTGGCCCTTTCAAGTGAATCGTCTAAACGGCATAGGGGGTTTGCATATCAGGCCTGATATCTTTTGGGCTTAGCGGCCGACGAAGCGCGGCTTGCGTTTTTCCGCAAACGCGCGCACGCCTTCAACGTAATCTTCGCTGCCATTGCAAGCGTCAATAGCAAGCTGTGCTTCGGGCGAATGGTGCTGCTCTGGGTTTTGCAGAAATGCGTTCACACTGAGCTTGACGGCCTTCAGCGTCAGGGGGCCGTTGTCGGCTATTGCGCTGGTCAACTCTTGCACGGCTGCGTCAAGCTGCGCGGCGGGCACCACGCGACTGACAAAGCCCATGCGCAGCGCTTCTTGTGCATCAAAGGTGCGCGCCGAGTAGAAAATATCGTAGGTGTTTTGCACGCCGATCAATGAGATGAATCGACGCACACCCGCTTGGTCATAGCCCAGACTGAGCCGACCGGCTGGCATGCGAAAGCGGGCATCGTCCGCGCAGATACGGATGTCGCAACCCGCCGCCAAACCCAAGCCACCGCCCATGCAAATGCCTTGGATTTTGGCGATGGTCGGCTTACTGGCCAGCGTTGGCGCCAAGTAGGCGGCGTCCACCAGATTCTTATAGTTCTGCTGGGCCAGGGTATCGGTGCGCTCCGCACCAAATTGCGAAATGTCAGCACCAGAAACAAAGGCCTTGTCGCCATCGCCCATCAAGACGATGGCACGAATGGCCGGGTCGGCATCCAGCTCCGCAATGCGCGCAGGCAGGTCTTGCCACATCTGCGTTGTCATCGCGTTGAACTTACGGGCATTGGAGAAAACAACATGGCCCACCGCACCGATCTGTTGCACAAAAATATTAGCCAATCACGGTCTCCTCGCGTAGGGTTGAGATGTCAAATTTCAATTCAATGTACCCCAAATAATTTATTGACTATAGTGAGCCGCTGCGCTGTGAGACGCTGATCTGACCGTTTGCAGTGAGCCACTGAAAAAAGGAAACCCCCTGTGAGAATCACCGACATCCGTGAAATTGCCGTCCCCCTAAATTCATCCATCCGCAATGCTGTATTTGACTTCAGCGAGATGACCACCTCGGTGGTGGCCGTGGCCACAGACGTTATTCGCGACGGTCGCCCCGTGGTGGGGTTTGCCTTCAACTCGACGGGCCGTTATGCCTGCGGTGCCCAGATGCGCGACCGCCTGATCCCGCGCATCATGAAGGCCGCACCCGAGTCTCTGCTGAACGCGGCTGGCGATAATTTGGACCCTGAAAAAATACTCGCCTGCATGATGCAGCGCGAAAAGCCCGGTGGCCACACCGAACGCTCTGTCGCTGTCGGCACCATCGAAGTTGCAGTGTGGGACGCTGTGGCCAAAATTCAAGAGCGCCCCCTGCACGCCGTGTTGGCCGACCTCTATAACGGCGGGCAAGTGCGCAAGCAGATCCCTTGCTATGTCGGGGGCGGCTGGTACGCGCCCAACAAAGGCATCCCCGAGTTGCAAGACGAAATTCGCAACCGGCTGGCGCAAGGCTACACCACGATGAAGATCAAGGTCGGCGGCGCTTCTGTGGCCGAAGACTTGGCCCGCATTGAGGCATCACTCCAAGTGGTGGGCAGCAGTGAGCATCTGGCCGTGGATGCCAATGCCGGATTCAGCCCCGAGCGCGCACTCGCCTACGCCAAGGCGCTGGCCCCGTACAAGCTGCGCTGGTTCGAGGAGCCGACCGACCCACTCGACTTTGCATTGCTCTCAGAAATTGCCAGCCTGTACCCCTCCCCCATCGGCACGGGGGAGAATCTTTTTTCCACCCAAGACATTCAAAATTTGGTGCACTTTGGTGGCCTGCGCAAAGACCGGGACATCATCCAAATCGACGTGCCACAGTCCTACGGCATCGTTCAGTTCGGCCGCACCGTCAAGATGCTAGAGAGCCGAGGTTGGGGACGACATTCGATCTTTCCCCATGGCGGCAACCTGATGACGCTGGCCATCGTGGCGGGCTTCGGCCTCGGCGGGTGCGAGGCCTACCCAGGGACTTTTGGCATCTTTGCCGGGTTCGCCGATGACTCCATGGTGGAGAACGGCATGCTGAGCTTGTCTGAGCGGCCTGGGATTGGCTTTGAAGGGCAAAACACGCTCTATGAGGTTATGCGGCGGATTGTGGCGGGGTAGGGTAGCCGGGCTTGAATTGGCTGCTTTGCAAGGAGAATAAATATGCCCAAGATTGATGTGAAGGGAACGAGTATCACGGTCTATACCGTGGGTGATAAGGATTTCAATTATGGCGGATTCGCCATAATTGAAAGTCTGCGCGAGCATCTGGGCTGGGACATTTGCCGCAACCTGACCAAGATCAATTACCGCATCCATACCAACAACATCAAGACTCGAATGACCGAGTTGATTGAAGACTCTATGCAGTTCGACCTCACCATCAACGCAATCCTTGCGCCAAGGCCGCACAAAGGCACGCTGTGAAGCCCCTAGAAAAATTCTTTATCGAAGACCCGAAATGGCACGAAAAAATCGGCGCCATCCATGCCTTGCTGGAGCGCGTCAAAATCAGCGAGGAGCAGTCGGGTGATGTGCTGCACCTGCGCAAACTCAATCGCATTCTCTCTGTGCACGCCTCCACCGCCATTGAAGGCAACCAGCTCACCCTGGGCCAGGTCACCGATGTCATCAACGGCAAACCGGTCTGGGGGCCTCCCAAGGACATCAAGGAGGTGCAAAACGCCTGGCACGCCTACAACGAGATGCCTGGCTACACCCCCTGGTCGGTGGACGACTTGCTGCGGGCGCACGCGCATTTGACCGAAACGCTGATTGGCGAATCAGGCCAGTTCCGATCAGGCGGTGTGGCCGTAGTAGGCAATGATGGAACGCTCTTGCATCGCGGCGCGCTATCGGCGCATGTCCCCAAGCTGGTAGAGCAGCTTCTACAGTGGGGGCACACCAGCGAAGCGCACCCGCTCATCAAGAGTTCTGCCGTTCACTACCGGCTGGAATACATCCACCCGTTTCGCGACGGCAACGGCAGAATCGGCCGGCTGTGGCAAACGCTGATCCTTGCCCAATGGAATCCGCTCTTTGCCTGGATGCCGATGGAGACGCTGGTTCACCACAACCAGGCGCTGTATTACAAGGCCTTGCAGGATTCTCATGCGGGCGCGGTGGTGGATTGCCGCCCGTTCATCGACTTTATGCTCGATGCCATCGCCAATTCGCTCTACAAATACATTGATGTGGCGGCGCAGACGGTGGTGGATGTCCCTGTAAATGTCCTTGTAAATGTCCCTCTAAATGACGATTTAAGCGAACTCGCAGACAAAATTCTGACGATGGTGCGAGCCAACCCCAAGGTAACGGCTCAGAAGATGGCGCTCGCGCTGGGCGTGACGGACAAGACCATCAAGCGCCACCTCAAGCTTCTCCGTGAGCAAGGCCGAATCCAGCGCGTGGGCTCTGACAAGACAGGCCACTGGGCAATCATCGAAAGGCCAGCGTGAGCAAACCGAACATCGAGGACATTAGGTCAAAATCTCCGCGCCGAGCGCCTTTGCGGCCTTGCGGTCGAATGTCCAGAATGGCAAGGCCTTGCCCGCACGCGACAAGGCCAAGTGCAGGTATTCACCAAAGTCTGCGGCCCCCTCCTCGTAATCAACCAAGGCCTGCTCCAATGCGCCTTCAGCTTCAAAACTGAACTCAACCATCGTCAGTAACGCTGAAATCACGCCAATGAACTCAGCTTTGGTCTGCTTGCATTTGGAGCGCAAAACCCACTCCAGCTCAAGCACCACGGTGACGGGCACAAACAAAAATTCATCTTTCTTCGCGTGTCTGGCCAACAGTCGATCAACCGCCTGCGCCTGCTGCGGATCGTCCTGGGTGAGGAGTTGAACCAGGACATTCGTATCCACAGCGCCGACCAGCATCAAGGCCTCATTTCATCAATGGAGAAACGCTTTCCCTTTGGCAGTTTCACCATGCCTTTGACGTCTGCTGCAGTTTTGTTCTTGACCCTGACAAAAAGCCGACCATCCGTGAGCACATGCCACACCAAGCGCGTCCCAGGCGTGCCGCCGATGCTCTGCCGGATGTCCACAGGGACTGTCGTTTGCCCTTTTGCGGTGATGGTTGATTCGGTCATGGTTATTCCTTACGTTTTTAAAATTGTAAGGCAATTAGTCGACATTGTCGACCGGCCTATGTAGTGCCATGTAGTGCGCGACCCAGCGCGCTTTGACGTGATCGTCTCGACCAATATGTTTGGTGACATCCTGTCTGACCTGACCGCCGAGCTGTCGGGCAGCCTGGGCCTGGGCGGCTCACTCAACGCCGGAGCCGAGCACGCCATGGGCCAGGCCGCGCATGGCTCAGCACCCGACATCGCAGGCCAGAACAAAGCCAACCCCTTCTCGCAAGTCATCTCTGCGGCCATGCTGCTGACCTGGCACGGCCAGCGCCGTGCCCTGCCCGCTTACCTTGCCGCCGCCAAAGTAATAGAGCAAGCCATGGAAGCCACCATTGCGGCGGGCGAATGCACGCGCGATGTGGGTGGAAGCCTGGGCACGCGGGAGACGGGGGCGGCTTTGCTCAAGCGGCTTTGAAACCTGATGAACCGCAACCTTTGACACGAGTAGACGTCACGCGGTTTCTTGCACCCACTTAGCAACCCAGCGATCAAGAAGAACAGGTGAGTTGCCGGAGAAAAGCTTTAACCAGTGAATTCGTTCATCGCTTGGGAGAATTCTGGATGCATGGAGAACCGCTCTTCTGCCCCAGCCGCCAAGGTTGTAGATTGATGCCTTGTGACTACGAACCCACGCTACGTTCTTGGTAGTAATTGCAGCCAATGCTTGGTTGTCGATGTTCGTACCGCCATACACAAGCTGCGAAAGCGCTGGGGACGCCATGTACTCAGGGTACTGGGCAACGTATGACTCGATCCAGAAGCGCACCAACTGTGTATCAAGAGCTGGCGAATTGGCAATGGCCTCCAGCTTTGGACGCAGGGCGTGTGCCATCGGGCTGTCTGTGACTTCATGCAAGTAGAGCACCACATCATTCACGACAGGCGCAAAGAAGTCGAAGTGCTCGAGCAGATATTGAGCAATAACGTCAATTGAGTTCCGGCGTGCAGTTCGAATTACGCTACGGGCAAGACCCAGGTCTAAATGCTCGTAGTTGATGACCCGTTGAATTGCTGTGACCAGTTCGTCGTCTGGCTCGTCGTCAAAGTCGGATTCATCGTAATCGTCAGCATACGGATTGAACTCTTCCAAACTATCTCGCAGTTCCGACTTCTCATCTTCATAGTGATTGTGAAAGTGCTTGGCTGTGAACTCGGCAGATGTATGAAGTTGCGTTTTTTCGGAGGAGACGGTAAGTCTGTGGATTTCGTACAGATAGAGAGTGAGTTTTTCGAGAACCCGCTGCAGGTCGCGAGGGGAGTCGGAGAAGAGACGAATATCGTCAACGTACCGTGTATGTGCGACGCCTTGGCTTCTAAGGAAATGATCGACGTCGATAAGAACGGCCTCCGACATGACGATACTTGCGGCGGGGCCGACAGGTACGCCTTGGGATGCCTTGCTGTTCAGCGTGAGTAGAAAGTTCTCAATTTCGGCGGCAAACGGCTTTAGCGCTGGATTGGAAGACTCGATCGCGTTGTTGAGCCTGTGGAGATATATCTGGTTGTAGAAGTCCGTTATGTCCGTGACTAAGACGTGGCTGAACTGATCGAGTAGTTCTGTTGTTTTAGCTTCGAAGTCTGTCCATCCTGATCCACCAGCGAAGAAGCTTCCGTCTGCCACCTTAAACCGATATGAGCAGGCGACACGCTCGGCTGGGTCAATGCGAGCGGCCTCAATAGACGGCGCAGCTTCATATGCGAGAGCTGTGTATACGACTGCGTCCACTGGTTCTAGTTGATGAACGACCCGAAATCCACCTTTCGGCTTGACGATTGTCATGGCACGAGGTGGTGTCACCCAGATCTTGGATACGTTCTTGGACATCAACTCCTTTTTCACTTCATCCCATTGATGCCAGAGTGCTTGGAACTCGGCGGACTTCGGAAAGAAGTCGGAGTCGTAGTAACGCTCTATGTGTTTTTTCGCAAAGTCGAGTGCTGCTTCAGAGAGGATTGCCATTTAATGCGATGGGTTTTTTGACGGCGTGTTCCGGTTGTAGATCGTCAGATATCCAAGGAGTCCAGGATATCTGACAGAATAAACCCGAGCCATGCTTTCGGATGCCACTGACTCGTCGGTCAATGCTACCGTGGTTAGTGCCCAATTTTCCAAACGCGGGTAATCATTTACCCCCAATAAAATCTGATCGCCAAATTTGGCAGCACTGATTTCACGTCTAAAGACCTCTTCTCACATCAGCACCCCAGCCTCACCCCACATACCCCGGATTCGGCAACACCGCCTTCAACTTAGGGCTGTTGAGCTTGCGCGCTGACACCTTGCCCCCCTGCGCCTTGAGCCACTGCTCGGCCAGTTCCCACACCGGTTTGCCGCCTGCGGTTTTGGCTTCTTCTGACACAGGCGCCCAACCGGCGACCTTGTATTTTTTGTCGGCTTCAATTGGTTTGCCGTTCAGGCGCATGTCGTCGATGCGCTTGCCCATGGTCTCGTTGGGGTTGCAGCTGTACTGCATGCCGCCTACGCGCACCATGTCGCCGCCTTGCTGGTAGTAGGGGTCGGGGTTGAAAAGGTTGTCTGCCACGTCTTCCAGCACGGTCTTGATGGTCTCGCCGCTCATCTCGGTCACGGTGGCGTAGGAGTAGGTGGTGGCGGTCATGTCCATCAGCCATTCACGGGTGATGGCTTGGCCTGGCAGCAGGCTGGTGCCCCAGCGGAAGCCGGGGGAGAAGGCCAGGTCTGCGCCCTGCACATCCATCAACGCGTCCAGCAGCAACTGGTCGCCCGTGCCGTTGAAGTTGCCTCGGCGGTACAGCGTGCCCTCAGTCACCGCCAGCTTCTCGGCCAGCTTGGCTTCATAGGGCGCGCGCACCTTGGTGATGAGCGCGTCCATCTCCTTGTCGGCGGGCAGCATGTTGGAGAAGATCGGCAGCAGCTTGTAGCGGAAGTCGGTGATGCGTTTGTCTTTGACCTCAAAGTCCAGCACGCCCAAGAACTTGCTGTTGGAGCCCGCATTGGTGACGATGGTCTTGCCGCTCTTGTTGCTGACCAGCGTGGCCACCGGCATGCCGTCGTGCGTGTGGCCACCCAGGATGGCGTCGATGCCGGTCACGCGGCTGGCCATTTTCAAGTCCACGTCCATGCCGTTGTGGGAGAGCAGGACCACCACAAGCGCGCCTTTGGCACGGGCCTCGTTCACCGTGGCCTGCATGGTTTCCTCTTGAATGCCAAAGGCCCAATCAGCCACCATATAGCGCGGGTTGGCAATGGGCGTGTAGGGGAAGGCCTGGCCGATGATGGCGCAGGGCACGCCGTTGATTTCACGCATTACGTAGGGTTTGAAGACGGGGTCGCCAAAGTCGTTGGTCTTGATGTTTTGCGCCAAGAATTCAATCTTGCCGGCAAAGTCTTTCTCCACGATTTCCTTCACCCGCTCCATGCCGGAGGTGAACTCCCAGTGGCCGGTCATGATGTCCACGCCCAAGAGCTTGGCGGCATCCACCATGTCTTGACCGTTCGTCCACAGGGACGTGGCCGAGCCCTGCCAGGTGTCGCCACCGTCCAGCAGCAGCGCACCGGGGCGGCTGGCTTTGAGGCGCTTGACCAGCGTGGCCAGGTGCGCGAAGCCGCCAACCTTGCCGTAGCGGCGTGCGGCTTTTTCAAAGTCCAACGCGGTCAGAGCATGGGCCTGCGCGCTGCCCGGGCGCACCTTGGCTTCTCTCAGCAAGTGCTCGCCCACCAGGTGGGGCAGACGCCCCTTCATGCTGCCCACGCCCAGGTTCACCGTGGGTTCGCGGAAGTAGCTGGGTTTGAGCTGCGCATGGCAATCGGTCATGTGCAGAAAAGAAACGCTGCCAAATTTCGGGATGTCGTACAGGCCGTTGGCGGCTGTGGCGGCGTCCGCGTCGGCATAAGCACCCATGCCCATACCGGCCATGGTGCCTGCGCTCAGGAGTTGGAAGAAATCACGTTTGGATAAATTCATCGTTCTGCAATCAGTGAAGTGTTGGCGTTAAAAAAACCCGGATCAACCGGGTTTTTGTTGGTGGATTTTTATTGATTCACCGGCGATTTGGGGTCTAGCAAAAGACCCACAATGTCGCGCACCTGCGCTTGGGTGAGGAT
>CANCDA010000081.1 GCA_947374705.1 Comamonadaceae bacterium
GACGTGATTGCCGGCCCCGTTGCCCCCACGGTTGCCTGGAAAATCGGCGAAAAAGCCGACGACCCAGTGGCCAACTACCTGGCCGACATCTTCACCCTGCCCGCCTCACTGGCTGGGCTGCCTGGCATGAGCGTGCCTGCGGGTTTTGCTACATCACCTGAAGGGGGCGGCATGCCCGTCGGGCTGCAACTCATTGGCAACTACCTGCAAGAAGCCAGATTGCTGAACGTGGCACATCGCTTGCAGCAGGTCACCGATTTCCACCTCCGCACACCAGGAGGTTTCTGAGATGACGAACAAATTAATCCAAGGCTTTGAGGTCGTCATCGGCTTCGAAACCCACGCCCAACTCTCCACCCACAGCAAGATTTTCAGCCGCGCACCGACAGCGTTTGGCGCTGAGCCCAACACCCAAGCCTGCGCTGTGGACTTGGCCTTGCCGGGCACCTTGCCGGTGATGAACAAGGGCGCGGTGGAGCGCGCCATCCAGTTCGGCCTGGCGATTGGTTCGACCATCTCGCCGCGCAGCATCTTTGCGCGCAAAAACTACTTCTACCCGGACTTGCCCAAGGGCTACCAGATCAGCCAGTTCGAGATTCCGGTGGTGGCGGGTGGGGCGATTGAGTTCTTCCTGAATGAAGAAAAAAAGAGCGTGCGTCTGGTGCGCGCCCACCTGGAGGAAGACGCAGGTAAATCCCTGCACGAGGACTTCATCGGCCAGACTGGCATTGACCTGAACCGCGCGGGCACGCCGCTGCTGGAGATCGTGACCGAGCCCGACATGCGCTCCTCTGAGGAGGCCGTGGCCTACGCCAAAGAGCTGCACAAGATCGTGACCTGGATCGGCATTTGCGACGGCAATATGCAGGAGGGCTCGTTCCGCTGCGACGCCAATGTGTCGGTGCGCAAGCCCGGTGAGCCCTTGGGCACGCGGCGCGAGATCAAAAACCTCAACAGCTTCAAGTTCATGCAACAAGCCATGGACTATGAAATCCGCTGGCAGATCGAGCAAATTGAAGACGGTCACGAAATCCAGCAGGCCACCGTGCTGTTTGACCCCGACACCGGCGAAACGCGCGCCATGCGCAGCAAAGAAGACGCGGCCGATTACCGCTACTTCCCCGACCCGGACTTGCCGCCGCTGGTGATTGCGCCGGAGTGGGTGGAGCGTGTGCGCAGCGAGATGACCGAGTTGCCGCGCGTGATGGCCACGCGTTTCGTGGCCGACTACGCCCTGCCCGAGTACGACGCCACGACGCTCACGCAGAGCAAGGCCATGGCCGCTTACTTTGAAGAAGCTGCGAAGACCTGCGGCCAAGCCAAGCTGGTGAGCAACTGGGTCATGGGCGAGATGTCGCGCCGTTTGAATGCCGAAGAGCGGGATTTTGCGCAAAGCGCGGTGTCAGCGAAGCAGTTGGCGGCACTGATCGCACGCATTGCCGATGGCACAGTCTCCAACAATGCGGCTAAACAAGTGTTCGACGTGCTGTGGAATGGGGAAGGCGCAAACGTGGATGTCATCATCGAAGCCAAAGGCTTACGTCAGATGAACGACACCAGCGCGCTGGAAAAAATCATCGACACCGTGATTGCCGCCAACCCCAAAAACGTCGAAGAATACCGCGCCGGCAACAGCAAGGCGCTCAATGCGTTGGTCGGTCAGATCATGAAGGGCAGTCAAGGCAAGGCCAACCCGCAACAGGCGGGTGAGCTGCTGCGCAACAAGCTGGGGTGAAGGGCAAGGTGTAAGCCAGTCCTATCGCCACGCCCTGCGCGATAGCTGGCGTGGGCGTCAATTTGACGCCGTTGAACGCTGTGCCCATTGGGGCTTGAGTCGCGTGAGCTCATCATCAAAGCGGGCGTTCACGCGCACCACTTCTTGGTCTTGATGCACGATGAATTGGCGTTGCTCAGAGGTGTTTCGGGTATTTTCTTCAGCTCGGCGCCGCAAAATGACGGGGACGGTTTCAGGTTCTTTTTTGTAGAACTCCAGCTCGGTCGCGAGTTTGTCTCGCTGCGCCATCAGCTCTTTGACCCGGCTCACGGCCATCTCGCGCACCTCGCGGATTTCTTTCAGCGCCTCGGCGCGCGTTTTGTCATGCACGGCCTTGTTGGGGTAACGGCCAATCAATGCCCGATCCCGTTTTTTTTCTTCCTCTATCTGGGCTTTGATTTCAGCCTCTTTCTTTTTTTGCACCGCCAGATCAGCCAACTCTTTTTCAGATTTGGGTGGTGCCACAATCGTCTTGACCGTGCCGCTGGGGTTGAGAATTTTTTGCTCGCGGTCCATGCACTCGGGGATGGGTCGGTCGGCGGTGAACTTGCGCCCGAATTTGTCCACGCAGGTGTAAATACCTTGGCTTTGGGCCAAGGCTTCGCCCATAGCGATCATCAACCATGGGGCCAGCGAAGCCCCTGCCCACTGAGTCGTCATGTTTTATTCCCTATTGGAGACGCCGTATCGGTTCCTGTAGGCCAGCACTTTTTGATGCTCAGCGGCCAGGCCCATGCCGCTGTGTGTATCAAGGTACTGTAGCAAATCATCCAGCTGGGCAATTGCGCACACCTGCAAGCCCAAACGCTCTCGCACATACTGCACAGCGCTGTAAGGCACGTCTTGCCCGCCTTCGGTGGCCATTTCCTGCCGATCCAGCGCAATCACCACCGCGTGCGGCGTGGCCCCGGCGGCTTCAATTAAAGCGATGGATTCGCGCGCGGCTGTGCCGGCTGACATGACGTCGTCCACGATCAGCACCCGGCCTTTGAGTGGCGCGCCCACCAGCGAGCCGCCTTCACCGTGGTCTTTGGCCTCTTTGCGGTTGTAGGCAAAGGGCAGGTTGCGTCCACGCCGCGCCAGCTCCACGGCCAGCGTGGCCCCCAGCGGGATGCCCTTGTAGGCGGGGCCAAAAATCATGTCGAACTCGATGCCGCTGTCGGTGATGCGCTGCGCATAAAACGCCGCCAAGCGCCCGAGCTTGGCCCCGTCGTCAAACAAACCCGCGTTGAAAAAATAGGGTGACAAGCGACCGGCCTTGGTCTTGAACTCACCAAACTTCAGCACGCCGCAATCGACCGCGAACTGCACAAAGTCCTGCGCCAGCGGATCAAGACCGGCGGTTGTTGACACATCACTCACCATGGGGATTTCCTTGTTCAATGAAGCCGTCTTTTGCACAACGGCTTTGCTGTGTGATTGTATGGGTGTGCAAACGAGAACAGAGGCTCCAATCCCTACATCACCGCCCCCACCTGCCAAGGCACGAACTCGTTCTGCCCATAGCCATGCTGCTCGCTTTTGCTTGACGTGCCGGATGCGGTGGCCAAGATCATCTCGAAAATGCGTTGCCCCATCTCGGCCACGCTGGCCGTGCCGTCCACCACTTCGCCACAGTTGATGTCCATATCGTCCTCTTGCCGCTGCCATAGCGCGGTGTTGGTCGAGAGCTTGAGTGAGGGCGAGGGCGCACAACCATAAGCCGAGCCGCGTCCGGTGGTGAAGCAGATCAGGTTCGCGCCGCCTGCCACCTGGCCGGTGGCGCTGACGGGGTCGTAGCCCGGCGTGTCCATGTACACAAAGCCGTGCGCGGTCACGGGCTCGGCATACTCGTACACGGCTTGCAAGTTACTCGTGCCGCCTTTGGCCACTGCACCCAGGGATTTTTCCAAAATGGTGGTCAGGCCACCGGCCTTGTTGCCGGGCGAAGGGTTGTTGTTCATCTCGCCCTCATTGATGGCGGTGTAGTGTTCCCACCACTTGATGCGGGCGATCAATTTCTCGGCCACTTCGGGGCGTACAGCGCGGCGCGTCAGCAAGTGCTCTGCGCCGTAAATCTCGGGCGTCTCACTCAAGATGGCCGTGCCGCCGTGCGCCACCAGCAAATCCACTGCCGCACCCAGCGCCGGATTGGCGCTGATGCCGCTGTAGCCGTCCGAGCCGCCGCATTGCAGACCTACGGTGATGTGGGCCGCGCTGCACGGCTGGCGCTGCACGGCGTTGGCACGCGGCAGCATGGCCTCGATCAGCGCGATGCCTTTTTCCACTGTCTTGCGCGTGCCACCGGTATCCTGGATGTTGAAGACCTTGAGGCTTTCGCCCTCCACCAAGCTGCTGTGGGCCATCCAGGCCTTGAGCTGGTTCGCCTCGCAGCCCAGGCCAATGGCCAGCACGCCCCAGAAGTTGGCGTGCGTGGCGTAGCCGCTCAAGGTGCGCTCCAGCAGCTTCATGCCCAGACCCTCGGTGTCCATGCCGCAGCCCGTGCCATGGGTCAAGGCCACCACGCCGTCCACTTGGGGGAAGGCGGCCAGCGCGGCGGGGTTAGAGCGACGCGAGAAGTGGTCGGCGATGGCACGCGCGGCGGTGGCCGAGCAGTTCACGCTGGACAAAATGCCGATGTAGTTGCGCGTGGCCACGCGGCCGTCTTCGCGTTGGATGCCCATGAAGGTCGCCTCACGCTTGGCAGGCTCGGGCTTCACGTCCGCGCCCACCGCGTAGTCGCGCGCAAAGTCGCCTTTGTCCGGCCCCATGTCGAGGTTGTGGGTGTGAACGTGTTCGCCTGCTGCTATCGGGTGTGAGGCGAAGCCGATGATTTGGTTGTAGCGCCGCACCGGCTCACCGGTAGCAACGGCGCGGGTAGCGACTTTGTGGCCGGGTGGGATCAGACCTTTAACGGCGATGTTCTCAACGACCGTGCCACCCAGCAATTGGCTGCGGGCAATCAACACATCGTCGGCGGGGTGGAGGCGGATGAAGGGGGTCATGGGTTGGCGGTGGACTTGCGTTGAGTTTGGGGTGGCGTGATTGGGGGACAATCTTCAGCATGTACTTTAAAGGAGATGACATGCGCCTCAAAGGAAAAACCGCCTTAATCACCGCTGCCGGGCAGGGCATTGGCCGGGCCACCGCGCTGGCACTGGCTGCCGAGGGCGCGCAAGTCTGGGCGACCGACATCAACGCAGACTTACTCAAGACTTATGAGGGTGTAGCTGGTGTACAAACGGCAGTGCTCAATGTGCTGGACAAGGCCGCCATTAGTGCACTGGTGGCCACACTCCCGGCGTTGGACGTGCTGTTCAACTGCGCTGGTTTTGTGCACAAGGGCACGGTGCTGGAGGCTCAGGACGAGGCGTGGGATTTCGCCTTCAACCTCAATGCGCGTGCGCAATTTTGGATGATCCAGGCCGTTTTGCCACGCATGCTGGAGAAGGCAAAAACAAGCCATGGTGCCAGCATCATCAACATGGCCAGTGTGTGCAGCAGCATGAAGGGTTTGCCCAGTCGATTCCTCTATGGCGCGTCCAAAGCGGCGGTGATCGGCTTGACCAAGAGTGTGGCCGCCGACTTTGTGGCCCAGGGCGTGCGCTGCAATGCCATCTGCCCCGGCACGGTGGACACGCCCTCGCTACAAGACCGCATCAACGCTTTTGACGATCCGACGCAGGCGCGCAAGGATTTTGTAGCTCGCCAACCCATGGGGCGCTTGGCGCAGGCCCATGAAATTGCGCCGCTGGTGGTGTTTCTCGCCAGTGACGAGTCGGCTTTTGTGACGGGCCAAGCTTATGCGGTGGATGGGGGTATGTCGATTTGAGGGGGGGGGGTGGATTCGGCGTTAATCACGGCCTCCAACTCAAATTTTCAGGATGGCGTCTTCAACCACCACATCGGAAACTGCGTGCAATCGGCGGCGTCCAAGCCGCTGGCGGCGGCTTGATCCAGATGGGCCAGCGTGATGGCTGTGAGAGGCACTTGACGGCCTTGCAGCGCGGCTTGGTCCACCATGGTGCGCACATCTTTGCGCATGGTGGCCAAGTTCACCGTCACCAGCTCGCTGGGTGTGCCCGCCAAGGCCTGGACGATCATGCTGCCGCGCACCTTGAGCATGTTGGGGCCACCCGAAGACTCCGAAAAAATATCCACCACGCGCTGCGGGTCCAAGTGCAAGGGCTCAATCAGCGACAAGGCCTCGCCCAGGGTCTGCCAGTACACCATCAGGGGCAGGTTCACCGCCAGCTTCATGGTGGCACCCGAACCCAGTGGGCCCACGTACTCGACGCGTTTGCAGAGCTGATCGAGCAGCGGGCGAACGCGCGGCAAAATCGCCTCGTCGCCACCAACAAAACCAATCAATTTGCCTTCTTTGGCGGGGCCAACGCTACCGCCGACCGGGCACTCCAGGTAGGCGGCTTGTACAGCGGCAGCCCGCTCACCCATGCGCACGGGCTTGGCAGGATTGACGGTACTCATGTCGATGAAGACTTTGTCGGCCACCGAGCCCGACCACAGGCCATCCGCGCCCAAGTACACGTCGTCCAGCGCTTGTTCGTTGGTGAGCAAGGAGATGATGAGGTCTGACGCAGCGGCCAGCGCGCGGGGCGAGTCAGCCCACGTCAGGCCTGCGTCGATCAGGGCTTGTGCCCGCTCTGGCGAGCGGTTCCAGACCGTGACCTGGTGACCGAGAGCGTGCAATCGCAGGGCGATCACACTGCCCATTTTTCCGGTGCCAGCCAATCCAACGCGCATGAAGGCCCCCTGTGCCGTTAAAGGACTTGATCCAAGGCCTTTTCCAAGGTCTGCACCGTGCGGTCAACGTTGTGCAGTTTGTCCAAACCGAACAGGCCGACGCGAAAGCTCTGGAAGTCAGCGCCCTCGTCACATTGCAGTGGCACACCGGCGGCCGTTTGCAAACCGGCAGCGGCGAATTTTTTGCTGGACTGGATGCTCGCATCTTCGGTGTAGCTGACCACCACGCCCGGGGCTTGGAAACCTTCGGCCGCCACACTCTTGATACCTTTGCGTTTGAACAAGGCACGCACTTTGTCGCCCAACTCCTGTTGCTCAGCCTTGACCTTGGCAAAGCCATAGGCCTTGGTTTCTTGCATCACATCGCGCAGGCGGGTCAGCGCGTCGGTCGGCAAGGTGGCGTGGTAGGCATGGCCACCGCCTTCATAGGCTTCCATGATTTGCAGCCACTTCTTCAGGTCGGCGGCGTAGCTGGTGCTGGTGGTGCTGTCAATGCGCTGGCGGGCCAGCTCGCTCAGCCCGATCAAAGCGCAACTGGGTGAGCCGCTCCAGCCTTTTTGCGGGGCCGTGATGAGCACGTCCACGCCGATATCGGCCATATCCACCCAGATCGTGCCCGAGGCCACGCAGTCGAGCACAAATAGGCCGCCCACCGCGTGCACGGCATCGGCCACGGCCTTCATGTAGCCATCGGGCAGGATCATGCCTGCCGCAGTTTCCACGTGAGGGGCAAACACCAGGTCGGGTTTTTGCGCCTTGATGGTGGCGATCACTTCTTCAATGGGGGCTGGGGCGAACGGCGCTTGCTTGTCCGTACCCAAACGGCGGGCTTTGAGCACCGTGGCTTCAGAGGGGATGTTGCCCATGTCGAAAATCTGTGTCCAGCGGAAGCTGAACCAACCGTTGCGAATCACCAGCACCTTCTTGCCGGTGGCAAACTGGCGCGCCACGGCTTCCATGCCAAAGGTGCCGCCTCCGGGCACGAGCACCGCGGATTTGGCGTGGTACACCTCTTTCAAAATGCTGGAGATATCCCGCATGACGCCCTGGAACTGCTGCGACATGTGGTTGAGCGAACGGTCGGTAAAGACCACTGAGAATTCCAGCAGACCGTCCGGGTCCACGTTGTTCAACAAGCCTGGCATAAATAACTCCGGTAAAAAATCGCTTGAAGCACTGCAGCACCGACCGCAATGACACTTAAAGGACTAGCTTAGCATGGGCTACACACCCATAAGCTCACCCAACTGAATGGCACGCGCCGGGGCCCAGTCGGGGTTGAAACTGAGCTGTCCTTTGGGAAACAGCATGACCACGGTGGAGCCCAGTAAAAAGCGTCCCATTTCTTCACCCTGCTTTAACGAAACGGGCTTGTCGTCATAACGCCATTCCCTCACATTGCCTGTGCGCGGCGGGTTCACCACGCCATGCCAAGGGGTGGCCATGCTACCCACAATGGTGGCCCCCACCAGCGTCATCACCCAGGGGCCGTTGACTGAGTCAAACACGCACACCACGCGCTCGTTGCGCGCAAACAGCCCCGGTACGCCGCGCGCTGTGGTGGGGTTGACTGAGAACAAATCACCCGGCACATAAATCATGCGCTTGAGCACACCGTCACAGGGCATGTGGATGCGGTGGTAGTCACGCGGGCTCAGGTACAGCGTGGCAAAGCTGCCGTCTTCAAACTGTGCGGCCAGCGCTGCGTCGCCACCCACCAAGGCGGTGGTGCTGTAGTGGTGGCCCTTGGCCTGGAAAATCTGGTCTTGCTCAATCGCGCCGAACTGGCTGATCGCACCGTCCACCGGGCAGATGTAGGGCGCAGCGGCGAAGGGGCGCGCACCGGGTTTGAGCAGACGGGTGAAGAAGTCGTTGAAGGTGGCGTAACTGGTCGGATCCGGGTTCAACGCCTCGCCCATGTTGACGTTGAATTTGCGGATGAAGCGGCGGATCAACCGGGTGGTGAGCCAGCCCCAACGATTGCAAGCCCAAAAACCGGCATAGACGGTGAGGGCGCGTTTAGGGGCAAGGTACTGCGCGAGGATGGCAAGACGTTCAGACACAGCAGCTACCGGTTGTTATAGAGTGCGCGGGATTATATCGACCGGGTCAAAAATCACGGTGAAAACTCAGCGTGAAAAATCAACGCGACGTTTCTTCTAGCGCAGCCAAGGGGCCAGCGGCGAAAACGATGCGTCCACCCACCATCGTCAAGAGCGAAACGGTGTTGCCGATTTCAGCGATCGGTACGCTGAGGTAGTCGCGATCAAGCACCGCAAGATCGGCGAGCTGACCCACCGCGAGCCCGCCGCGCACCTTGTCTTCAAAGCTGAACCAGGCGCTGCCCTGTGTGAAGAGACGCAGCGCCTCGGTTCGCGTTGGCAGTTCTTCTGGTGCGCGCATGGGGACACCCGAGACGGTTTTTCCGTCGAGCATCCATTGCAGGGCGATGAAGGGGTTGGGTGACATCACGCGGTGCGCATCCGTGCCCGCACCCACCGGCAAGCTCATGCGCGCCGCGCTGACCAGGGGCGGCACCGTGCGTGCGGCCTCGGCCCCGCGCTGGCCTAGGAAGGCTTCGCCCCGGTAATAAAACGCGTTCTGCACCAGCCAGCCGACGCCCAGGGTCTGCATGCGCTGGAGGCTTGACGCCGATGCGTCGTTGAGGTGTGCAATCGACCAGCGGAACTGAGCGAGCGGCGTTTCAGCGTTGACGCGCTCCAGCACCTCCAGCAGGTGGTGGACTGAGCGGTCGTTGTGCCAGTGGAAGGTGGCAGTCAAACCGCGCGAGACGGCCCAGCGCAGCACGTCGGTGAGTTGCGCTTTGTGGGCAACGCTCGGGGCTTCGTTGTTGTAAAAGCCCCAAGTGACGTTTTCACCAATGCCGTTAAAGCGCAGCCAATCGTCACCGCTGCCCATCGGCAGGGTCTGCGTCAGCGCTTTGAAATCATCCAGTTCGTGGTCGCGGCGCGGCGCGCTCAGGCTGTAGCGCACACGCAGCGTGAGCCCTTGTTCACGCCAGAGTTGCAACACGGGTTGATAGTCTTCGATGTCGAGGTTGTAGCCACCAGGATCGTTGATGCCGGTAACGCCCAGCGCGTTCAGGGCGCGAAAGAAGGCCCGTGTACCGGTCAATTTTTGTTCGTCGCTGGGCCGTGGCAAAAGGTTGAACAGTTCGCTGATGGCGCGGTTGTCACCGCTGAGCCAGCCTGTGGGTGTGCCGTCTGTGCTGCGCTCAGGGGTGAGGCGATCTGCCAGTGTTGGCGTTGCGGCGAGATTGAGCGCCGCTGCGCTGCCGGGGCCGAGGAGTACCTGGTTGTAGAGCCATTGAATATAGACGTGATGATCGGGTGCGGCCGCCGCGATTTCGGCTTGCGTGGGTCGGCGATCTTCTTGGAACTGCCGATCCGTCCAGCCGCCTGCCACGATCAACCACGAGCCCTGCGGGGCCGTTTGGGCTGCGGCACGCAGTCGCTCCAGCGCGACTTTGAGCGTGCGCACGCCATACCACTGCACCTCGGTGGTGTAAGTCAATCCTGCGCGGATTGCGTGGATATGCGAATCGATCAAGCCAGGGATGACCGTGCGGCCACCCAAATCAATGACGCGCGTGCTTGAGCGCGCCAGGGCCGTGATGGAAGCCGTGTTACCCATCGCCACAATCT
>CANCDA010000082.1 GCA_947374705.1 Comamonadaceae bacterium
CCTTGGCCGTACCGCCGAATTTGACGGCCAGCACGGAGGTGATGGCTGCGGTCAGCGTGGTTTTACCGTGGTCGACGTGACCGATGGTGCCCACGTTGACGTGGGGCTTGGTGCGTGCAAATTTTTCTTTTCCCATTTTCAATTCTCCGAAAAGGATGCAAAAAGCAAGTTACCGATCAAGGACTACAGCTATCACAGCGCCACAGCACAAGCTGCGCGCTTTAAATTTGGTGCCCATTGCGGGAATCGGACCCGCGACCTCTCCCTTACCGAGGGAGTGCTCTACCACTGAGCCAAATGGGCAAATTTCTTTCACAAAACACAAGCCAACAGACAACATCTGGAGCGGGAGACGGGAATCGAACCCGCGTCATTAGCTTGGAAGGCTAGGGTTCTACCATTGAACTACTCCCGCATCAAAGCCGCTACCAAACTGGTACCAACTTCACGCCAAACATCAACCACTGGTGGAGAGGGCTGGATTCGAACCAGCGTACTCGTAAGAGGGCAGATTTACAGTCTGCTGCCATTAACCACTCGGCCACCTCTCCTCAGGTGAGCCCGAGATTATGCCATGGAATAGCCGCTTTGGCGCGCCCTTTTAAAAATGCATTGGCCAAGTCGAAATGATCGCAGCCCATAAATGGCTTGGGCAGTCGCAAGGCCGACAGAGGCGACGGGTGGTTAGCGGTCAAAAGTAAATGCTCATCAGCGCCCGCTTGACGCACCCATGACGCCAATTTTTGCGCATGAGCCCCCCACAACATGAAGACCACAGAATCCCCATACCTAGCCACAGTCTTCACAATTTCATCAGTAAGCACTTCCCAACCTTGGTTGGCGTGGCTGGCAGGCAAGCCCTCCTCCACGGTCAAGCAGGTGTTGAGCAAGAGCACGCCCTGCTGTGCCCAGCGCACCAGGGATCCGTTGGTTGGCAAGGTATTGCTGCGCATATCCCCGAACGACTGCGCAGCGGCCTCACGCGCCAATTCTTTAAAAATATTTTTCAATGACGGCGGTGGCCGAATGCCAGGCGCGACAGAAAACGCCAAACCCTCGGCCTGGCCTGGCCCGTGATAGGGGTCTTGCCCCACGATCACCACCTTCACCTGCGCCAGTGGCGTCAACTCAAGCGCTCGAAATGGCTGCGGCGGGTAAATCGTCGCCCCAGAGAGCAGTCGCGCTCGAATGAAGGCTGCGAGTCTTTGCCCTGCCTCACTGGCCAAAAATGCCTGAACCACGGGCTGCCAGTCGGCCGCCACTGGCCAGTCTGCCGGATGCCACGCCTGCAGCCGATCAGCCGCGCCCAGCAGCATCAGGCAAACAGCTCCGCCAGCGCCGCGCCGGGGTCAGGGGCTCGCATGAAGGCCTCACCCACCAGAAATGCATGCACCCCCGCCTCGCGCATGCGTTGCACGTCCGCACGCGCCTGGATGCCACTCTCCGTCACCAACAGTCGACCGTTGGGTACGCCTTGGCGCAGGGCCAGCGTGGTCTCCAGCGTCACCTCGAACGTGCGCAGATTACGGTTGTTGATGCCGATCAATGGCGTCTTCAATTTGAGCGCGCGCGCCAGTTCTGGCGCGTCATGCACCTCCACCAGCACGGCCATGTCCAGGCTAAGGGCTATCGCCTCCAACTCGGCCATTTGTGCGTCGTCCAGGCAGGCAGCAATCAGCAAAATGCAGTCCGCCCCCATAGCGCGGGATTCGTAGATTTGATAAGGATCGACCATGAAATCCTTGCGCAACACCGGCAAGGAGCAAGAGGCCCGCGCCTGCTTGAGAAAGTCAGGCTCGCCTTGGAAAAACTGTCGATCAGTTAGAACCGACAAACACGCTGCGCCATGCTCCTCATAGGTTTGCGCAATGTCAGCCGGAATGAAGTCCGCGCGCAACACCCCCTTGGACGGGCTGGCTTTTTTGATCTCGGCAATCACAGCGGCGTGTCCTGCCTTGATTTTGGTGCGCAAGGCCCCCACAAAGTCACGTGTCAAAACGCGTGACTCGGCATCTGCGCGCACAGCCGCGAATGACTTGCGTTTGATGGCCGCCGCGATTTCTTCACGCTTGACGGCGACGATTTTGTTCAGGATGTCGGACATATTAGTTTTCTCAAGTAGTCGCCAAAGAGCGGCTCAAGGCCACCAACTGCGCCAGTTTCGCCTTCGCCGCCCCGGAGTCAATCAACAAACGCGCCAGCGCAATGCCCTCTTGCATGCTAGCGCACACATTCGCCGCATACAGCGCCACACCAGCGTTCAGGATGACGATGTCGCGGGCCGGGCCGCTTTGGTTGTCCAGCACGCTCAGCAGCATGGCGCGTGATTGCTCGGGTGTCTCCACGCGCAGGGCGCGGGTGCTGACCATGGTCAGGCCGAAATCTTCGGGGTGAATCTCGTACTCGGTGATTTCGCCATTCTTCAGCTCGCCCACCATCGTGGCCGCACCCAGGCTGACCTCGTCCAAGTCGTCGCGGCCATACACCACCAGTGCGTGCTCCGCACCCAGACGCTGCAAGGCACGCACCTGGATGCCCACCAGATCGGGGTGGAACACACCCATCAGCATATTGGGCGCACCCGCCGGGTTGGTCAGCGGCCCCAGGATGTTGAAAATCGTGCGGATGCCCAGTTCACGACGCACCGGCGCCACGCTCTTCATGGCCGGGTGGTGATTAGGCGCGAACATGAAGCCCACGCCCACCTGCGCAATGCACTGCGCAATCGCCTCGGGCGTGAGGTTGATGTTGACGCCCAGCGCCTCCATCACGTCGGCGCTACCGCTCTTGCTGCTGACACTCCTGCCCCCGTGCTTGCTGACCTTGGCCCCTGCTGCAGCTGCCACAAACATGGCACAAGTCGAGATATTGAAGGTGTGCGAGCCATCGCCCCCCGTGCCCACGATGTCCACCAAATGGGTGCGGTCGGCCACGTCAACCTTGGTCGAAAACTCCCGCATCACCTGCGCGGCAGCGGTAATCTCGCCAATGGTTTCCTTCTTGACGCGCAGGCCGGTAATGAACGCGGCCATCAGTACTGGCGACATCTCGCCGCCCATGATGAGGCGCATCAGATGCAGCATCTCGTCGTGAAAGATCTCGCGGTGCTCGATCACGCGCTGCAGCGCCTGCTGCGGGGTGATTTTGTGGTCGGTGCTCATGGTCTTGAATTTCTCGTCATTTTTAATGCCAATTCTGGCCGTAGCCCTTTAGCTAATTAGGTAAGCAGCTATCAAATCAATAGTGACTTCAAGCCTGATTAGGCCAGGAAGTTTTTCAGCATCGCGTGCCCGTGCTCGGTCAGAATGCTCTCCGGGTGAAACTGCACACCTTCAATCGCCAACGTCTTGTGCCGCACGCCCATGATCTCACCGTCGTCCGTCCAGGCCGTCACCTCCAGCTCGGATGGGCAAGTGGCACGCTCAATCGACAGCGAGTGATAGCGATTCACGGTGAACTGCGGAGGCAGGCCCGCAAACACGCCCGCTTGCGTCGTGCTGATCACGCTGGTCTTGCCATGCATGAGCTGCTGCGCGCGAATGATCTTGCCGCCAAAGGCCGCACCAATGCTCTGGTGCCCCAAGCACACGCCCAAAATCGGCAGCCTGCCCGCAAAGTGGCGAATCGCTGCCACAGAAATGCCCGCCTCCGCCGGTGAGCACGGGCCAGGCGACACCACCAACCGGTCCATCTGGCCCGCGTTCAGGCGCGCCTGCAGCTCATCAATCGTGATTTCGTCATTGCGAAACACGTCCACCTGCGCGCCCAACTCGCCGAAATACTGCACCAGGTTGTAGGTGAAGGAGTCGTAGTTGTCGATCATCAAGAGTTTCATGCGATCTCCTGATCGGGTATCTGCAAGGCCTGCGCCAAACCGGGGGAAGTCACCCGCTCAAGGCCAAGGCCTTGCAATTTGATTTCTTGCAGAACATCTTTCATCGCCAACTCCAGCTTTGCGATGTGGTTGGTCAACCACTCAATCATGGTTGGCCATTGTGAGGAATCCTTGCCATTGAAGTCATGGCTGTAGCGAATTTGCGCCGCTTTGAGACCATCCATGCGCTGCCATTCGAGTTTCGCACCGAAATCACGCTCAATCTTTTCCTGCCTATTCCGCATTAAGTCAAACATAGTTTTGTTTTCCTGTGCACTTTGACGATCAAAGTACAACTGCACACGAACTTCGTTGTAGCCAAAAAACATTTCATACCAGACCGCACCAATTCCGCTGCCGGTGCCTGCTTTGCCGCGATCACTGGCGCTGACGTTATCAAACAAACGACAGGGGCTTTTGCGCACCGCCTCCAGCGCCTGAGCCCAAAACTGGAAGCGCAATTGATGCCGCGTTTTGACTTCCGCTTCGTCAGATTGGTCGGCGGCCTCTTTGTCCGCAATGCCGATCATGTAATCGGCTGCCTCGGGTGGCGGAATGATTTGATCGATATTCAGGTACAAGTCGCCTGCACGCTCGTACGGCGTGACTTTGAAACACTGCAGGCGCACCCTGTAGCCCAGCAGCCATAAAGCTGTGGACGTCACCTCTTTGCGAAACTTGGCAGCTACAAGAACGATGCGCTGCTCGTTACCTGGATTGAGCTTGATCTCTTCGAAATCTTTGCCTCCAAAAAACTCTCGCAACACCTGACGCGCATCGATCACACCATCGCTTGGTATATTCTTATGCAAATACTGTTGAAAGATTTCAACAATCTGCTCCTTCTTGAGCCCCGAGCAATAAGACGCGTATTTAAGCGCCTGCCAGACCACATCACGACCGGAATCGTCGAGCTTGTTTTCGATAACGACCAGTCGACCCTCTTTGTCCAGCGCCAGCAAATCCAACCGTTCACGCGTGTCATCAAAACCATCAAATTCTTTTTGAATGATCAACAACTCTTCACCCAGCGCTTGCGGGGTGTGGGCCAGCCATTCCTGAAGGTTGCTTCGCTCTGACAATCGAAGTTCAGAAAAACTCTTGACGTTCAATGCTTCGATTCGGTTCGTCCCTAAATTTATTTTGTACACCGGATTCCCTCTGTTTCACTCAACTACGTTTTCTTTGCTGTCGCCTGCCTCTTTCAGCTTTTCCCCCAGAAAACGCTCCATATCCTCGCGCCGAGGTAACTCCAGCTGGTACTTGGACACAAACAATTGATTGTCCATGCCCGCCAACGCGAATTCGACCAGCGAATGTTTTTTATGCGTGCAGAGCAAGATGCCGATCGGCGGATTATCCCCTTCGGACATCATTTTTTTCTTGTACCAGCTCACGTAGGTGTTGAGCTGCCCCATGTTCTCGTGACTGAACTCAGCGAGCTTCAGTTCCACCAGCACGTGACATTTCAAGATGCGGTGATAAAAAACCAGATCAATGAAGTAATGCTCATCACCAATCAAAATTCGTTTTTGCCGGGCTTCGAAACAGAATCCATGCCCCAACTCCAGCAAGAACGACTCAATCTTTTCAATCAGTCGCGCTTCCAGATGAGATTCGCCCATCACCTCCTGGGGCGTCAGGCCCAAAAACTCGAACACATACGGGTCGCGCACCGCCAGCCTCGGCGTTGCCTTTTGAGCCTCCTGTTGAACGAGACTTGAGAGCGCCTCTTGATTAATAGAGAGTCCGCAGCGCTCATAGTAAAGGCTATGAATTTGCCGCTTGAGCTCACGTACTGACCAATTACCCTGAATGCATTCGACCTCATAAAAGCTGCGCTGGGTGACATTCTCCAGATTGAGAAGCTCCACGATATGGGTGAATGAGAGTCGGGAAATCAGCGTTTTTCCATTGATTCTCAATTGTGGAGCCGCCCCCACTTTCCCTACGGCAAGCGCATCGCAGATAGCACGCAATTGTGGAGTCAGCGACTCCACAATTTGAGGATAAGCCAGGTAAAACTGGCGATAACGGTAAAGCTCACGCCGCTCACAACGAGATACGCCCTGCTGAATCAGGCTATCGGCCAACCGATCCATCAACTTATCACCGTACTCAGCACGATCCACACCCTGCCGGTCGTACTCCTCCACATGCAAACCAATCATCCAATTTCTCAGCGTCAGGCTGACATTGACGGCTCGACTGGCCTGAGCTGCCAACTCCGAATCCACATCGCGGATGCTGCTGACCAACTGCCCGAAGTTCAGCCCAGGCATATCCACAGCACTCACTCCATCCCCTCCTCAACCACCTCAGACGCCCGCAGCAGTGCGCGCGCCTTGGCTTCGGTTTCCTTCCACTCCAGCTCGGGCACCGAGTCGGCCACCACACCGGCTGCGGCCTGCACGTAGAGCATGCCGTTTTTAATGATGCCGGTGCGGATGGCGATGGCCACATCCATGTCACCGGCAAAGCTCAGGTAACCGCAGGCGCCGCCGTACAGGCCGCGCTTGCTGGGCTCTAGCTGGTCGATCAACTCCATGGCGTGCACCTTGGGCGCGCCGGTGAGTGTGCCTGCGGGGAAGGTGGCTTTGAGCACATCCAGGCTGCTCATGCCATCCAGCAGCAGGCCTTCGACATTGCTCACGATGTGCATCACATGGCTGTAGCGCTCCACGCTAAAGGCTTCCGTCACTTTGACGCTGCCAATTTTGGCGATGCGCCCGATGTCGTTGCGCGCCAGGTCGATCAGCATCACATGCTCAGCGCGCTCTTTCGGGTCGGCCAGCAGTTCCACTTCGGCGGCCTTGTCCAGCTCGGGCGTGGCACCGCGTGGGCGCGTACCGGCCAGCGGACGGATGGTGACCTTCTGGCCTTCAGGCGTTTGCTCTTGCCGCACCAAAATCTCGGGCGACGCCCCCACGACCTGGAAGTCTCCAAAATCGTAGTAGTACATATAGGGCGAAGGGTTGAGCGCCCGCAGCGCGCGGTACAGCGACAGCGGCGACTCGGTGTAGCGCTTGCTGATGCGTTGCCCCACCTGCACCTGCATGAAGTCGCCCGCAAAAATCAGCTCCTGGGCGCGCTCCACGGCAGCGATGTAGTCGGCTTTGGCAAACTCGCGCACCGTGGGCTGGGTCGGCGTGGGTTTGACCACGGGCGCTTTGACCGGCGCGTTCAATCGCTCACGTAAGACCTGCAAACGGGCTTGTGCACGTTCATAAGCCTGCGATTCAGAAGGGTCCGCGTAAACGATCAGGTAGAGCTTGCCCGAAAGATTGTCGATGACGGCCAGTTCCTCGCACTGCAGGAGCAGGATGTCGGGGCAACCCAAGGTATCGGGTGGGCATGAATGCACCAGCTTCTTCTCGATATGGCGCACCGTGTCGTAGCCAAAATAGCCTGCCAAGCCGCCAAAGAAACGCGGCAGGCCCGGTTGCAGCGCCACCTTGAAGCGCTGTTGGTAGGCGGCAATAAAGTCCAGCGGGTTGTCGTGCGAGGTCTCCACCACCACGCCATCCGTCACCACCTCGGTCACCGCGTCGGCCCCAAAGCCGTTGGCACGCAGCAGCGTGCGCGCAGGCAGGCCGATGAAGCTATAGCGCCCGAAGCGCTCCCCGCCCACCACGGATTCGAGCAGAAAAGAGTGCTTGCCGCCTTCCTGCACATAAGCCAGCTTCAGGTACAGCGACAGCGGCGTTTCCAAATCCGCCAAGGCTTGCGCCATCAGCGGAATGCGGTTGTAGCCTTGGGCGGCCAGGGCCTTGAATTCGTCTTGCGTCATCATCACCTCAAGCCAATGCCAAACGCATGGCGTCAATCACCGCCTTGTAATCGGACTTGCCAAAAATGGCACTGCCCGCCACAAAGGTATCGGCCCCGGCATCGGCGACACGGCGGATGTTCTCAATCTTGATGCCGCCGTCCACCTCCAGCCGGATGTCGCGGCCCGTGGCCTCAATGCGCTTACGCACCGCCTCGGTTTTGCGCAAGGCTGAGTCGATAAAACTTTGTCCACCAAAACCAGGGTTGACCGACATGATAAGAATCAGGTCGATGTCGTCGATCACCCAATCGAGCACGTCCAGCGCTTCGGCCGGGTTGAACACCAGCCCCGCCTTCACGCCTTTGGATTTGATGACTTGGATGCTGCGGTGCACGTGGTGCGACGCATCGGGGTGAAAGCTGATGAGGTCAGCGCCTGCGTCGGCGAAAGCTGAGGCAATCGCGTCCACCGGCTGCACCATCAAATGCACATCGACGGGCACGGCGCTTCCGTCCGCGCGCTTGGCATGGGGTTTAAGGGCTTGGCACACCATCGGGCCGAAGGTGAGGTTGGGCACGTAATGGTTGTCCATCACGTCAAAGTGAATCCAGTCGGCCCCGGCGGCGATGACGTTTTTGACTTCTTCACCCAGACGGGCAAAGTCGGCGGAGAGGATGGAGGGGGCGATGCGGAAGGTCATGGCGGGATTTTAAAGCCCCGGCCAGTTGAGGACAGCGCTGGTGCACGGCGTGTCACTGCGGCCTGTCGGATAAGTTTTCAGGATACGATTGCCCCATGGCCAAGTATCAAATTCTCACCGAAGTCCTGCCTCGCTATTTGCCGGATCAATCCGCCCCCGAGCAAGGCATTTTCACCTTCGCCTACACGATTGCCATCACCAATACGGGTGAGGTGGCGGCACAGCTCATCTCCCGCCAGTGGAACGTCAACGACGCTGCGGGCCACACCGAGCGCGTGCGCGGCCTGGGCGTGATCGGCCAGCAGCCCCTGCTGCAACCCGGCCAGACCTTTGAGTACACCAGCGGCACGCGCCTGCGCACGCCCACCGGCACCATGCACGGCAGCTACTTCTTTGTGGCCGAGGACGGCGAGCGCTTTGACGCCGACATCCCCATGTTCGTGCTGGATGCTCTGAGTGCGGGTGGCAGCACCCGCACTCTACACTGAGCGCAGAGCTTGTTGCGATATGGCGCTGGGTGAATTCGACCTGATCGAGCGCTACTTCAAGCGCCCATCCCTCAGTCCCGCCCGTAACACCCCCCACGCCGATGTCGCCCTGGGCATTGGCGACGACTGCGCCTTGCTGCAACCCCGCCCCGGCACGCAACTGGCGATATCGAGCGACATGCTGGTGGAGGGGCGCCATTTCTTCCCCGATGTCGATCCCGCCCACCTCGGCCACAAGGCCCTGGCCGTCAACCTGAGCGACCTGGCCGCCTGCGGCGCCAAGCCGTTGGCCTTCACGTTGGCGCTGGCCCTGCCCCGCGTGGATGAGCCCTGGCTGGCCGCCTTCTCGCGCGGCCTACTCAAACTGGCCGACGCGCACGGCTGCACGCTGATGGGCGGCGACACCACCCAAGGCCCGCTCAACATCTGTATCACCGTGTTTGGCGAAGTGCCGGTGGTGGCCGGCAAAAGCCAAGCCCTGCTGCGCTCGGGTGCACGACCGGGGGACGATATCTACGTCAGCGGCACGCTGGGCGATGCGCGGCTGGCGCTTGACGCCCTGCGCGGCACGCTCCAACTCCCCGCCGACGTGCTGGCCCAGGTCCGCCAACGCCTGGAGCAACCCACGCCGCGCGTGGCACTGGGCATGGCCTTGCGCGGCATCGCCACGGCGGCGATTGATGTGAGCGACGGCCTGCTCGGTGACCTGAACCACATCCTCAAGGCCTCTCACTGCGGTGCCAGCATCGACACCCATTTTGCTATTCAATTAATAGCTGCTCATACCAATGAATCATGGCCTACAGGTCAATTTGACGCTGAATTCAGTCTCCAAAATCGACTGGGCTGGGTGCTGGCTGGTGGCGACGACTACGAGCTGCTCTTCACCGCCCCCGCCACCGCCCGCGCCGCCGTGCTGGAGGCCGCCCGCAGCAGCGCCACCCCCGTCACCCGCATTGGCCGCATCGACGCAGAATCCGGCCTGCGCTTAGTAGATACCAACGGGCAACCCGTCAGTGGTCAATTTGCCTCCTTCGACCACTTTGCTTGATCCCGTGCCGCACGACTCAGTGAGCTAAGGGTTGGGCTGAGCGCTTGCGCCCTGCTTGCGTTTGGCCCCCATAACCCCAGTCACCCGCAGGCAACTCCCGCACGATGACGTAGCTGGCGGGCTCCAGCGCTTGGCCATTGCCCAGCAGGTCTTGCAGACAGGCAAAAGCGGCCTCAATGAAGTCGGCTTTTTGCGCCGCTGTGTTGGTGCCAGCCGTGATGCTGATCTCCAGCCAAGCCGTCGCGTGCACCACAGGGTTTGATCCCACAAACCA
>CANCDA010000083.1 GCA_947374705.1 Comamonadaceae bacterium
TGATCGTGCACACCTGTTCGTTCGGTCAAAGCCGTCGTCCGGGTCGCGCTTAGAATCGAAAATTTTCAGCACACCCTCTGCTGATCAATTTCCTTAACCATCAAGCCCGACAAGGGCCATTCGACAGCGAACCAATTGAAACGAGAAACTCCCGTGAAAAAAATTGAATCTTTGGCTGCGTTTTGCGCCATCCTGGCCGGCGTGGTTTTAACCCTGATCACCCTGATCACGGTCATGGCGGTGTTGGGCCGCGAAATTCTGGGTAAAACCGTCGCAGGCGACTTTGAGCTCGTGGGCGTTGCAGCAGGCGCGGCCATTGCCCTGTTCTTGCCCTGGTGCCAAGTCAAACGCGGCAACATCGTGGTCGATTTTTTCACCACCGGAGCCAGTGCACAGACCATCAAGCACATGGACCGTTTCGGCAGCCTGCTCATGGCGCTGATGGCCGGTGTTTTTACCTGGCGCTCCACGCTGGGAGGTCTTAATGTGTACGACACCCACTCCGGCACCATGATGTTGAACTTCCCCGAGTGGATCATCTACGCACTGATGGTGCCCCCGCTGGCCTTGACCAGTTTAGTGGGTCTGCTTCAAGCCTTGGGCTTTGAATCGACCGACAAGAACGACACCCACGAAGGCAGACCAGCATGAGCCCCATTACCTTAGCCCTGTTGATTTTTGGCCTCATGCTGGTGCTCATGGCCGTACGCGTGCCGATTGCCGTCTCGATGTTTTTTGCCGGTGCGGTGGGCTACCTCATGCAGGCGGGCTGGGCCCCCATGAGTGGCTGGCTCAACACCCAGGCTTTTGCACGCTTTGCCAGTTATGACCTCTCGGTGATTCCGCTCTTTATCCTGATGGGTCACTTTGCCACCCAAGGCGGCATCTCCAAAGCCTTGTTCCAGTTCGCAGCCTCGGTCATGGGGCGTTTTCGGGGTGGCTTGGCCATGTCCTCGGTATTGGCCAGTGCAGCGTTTGGTTCGATCTGTGGCTCCTCGGTGGCCACCGCCGCCACCATCACCGGTGTGGCTTTGCCCGAGATGAAACGCCACGGCTACTCTGGGCGACTGGCCACCGGAACGCTCGCCGCAGGCGGCACGCTGGGCATTTTGATTCCACCCTCAGTTCCCTTGGTGATCTACGCCATCCTGACCGAGCAAAACATTGCCAAGCTGTTTGCAGCGGCCATGGTGCCGGGCTTGATCGCCATGGCGGGCTACATCATTGCCATTGCCATCTACGTTCGCTTGGTTCCCGGTCAAGCACCCGAACACGACACCTCCGAGCCCTTCAGTCGGGAATCGCTCATGGGCATCTTGCCGATTGCCATCATCTTTATCATCGTGTTTGGCGGGATTTACGGCGGCTTCTTCACACCCACCGAAGGCGCGGCGGTGGGGGCGTTTTCCACCTTCATCGCCGCGCTCATCAAGCGTGAAATCAACTGGCCCAAATTCAAAGAATGTTTCTACGCCACAGCCGAAAGCTCGGGCATGATCTTTTTGATCTTCCTCGGGGCCGACATGATGAACGCGTCGTTGGCCCTGACGCAGGTGCCTAACCAACTCGCCGCCGTGGTCAGTGGCTGGGGCCTTGCACCCGTGATGGTGGTAGCCGCCATCATGCTGTTTTACGTGGTCTTGGGTGCGGTGATGGACGAGTTGTCCATGATCTTGCTGACCATCCCGATCTTCTTCCCCATGATCATGGGCCTGGACTTTGGCATGAGCAAGGAGTACACCGCCATTTGGTTTGGCATCATGGTGCTGATGACCGTGGGCTTTGGCATGCTGGCCCCGCCGGTGGGGCTGAATGTGTACGTCGTTAATGGCATGGCCAACAGCGCCGGGCACAACATCCCGATTGCCGAAAGCTACAAGGGCGTCATGCCTTTCCTGATCAGCGACACCATTCGCACCATTGTGTTGTTGCTTTTTCCCGGCATTTCACTTTGGTTGGTGAAGTTCATCGGGTAAGTCCGCTATCCAAATCTCTGTTTTCAAGCTACTGTTCGTCCCATTATTAATTGGAGAAACCTGAATGAAACGTCGTACCCTCTTGCAATCCGGTGCTGCTGTCGCACTGGGTGTCCCTGCGCTGAGCAGCTTTGCCCAAGCGCAAGTCACGCTCAAGTTCCACACCTTCATGGCGCCGCAGTCCAATGTGTGGCTCAACATGCACAAGGCCTGGATGGACAAGGTCGAAAAAGAATCCAATGGCCGCATCAAGTTCGAAGCCTACCCCGCCATGCAATTGGGTGGCACACCCGCGCAACTGTATGACCAAGCCAAAGACGGCGTGGTGGACATCACCTGGACGCTGCCCGGCACCACGACCGGCCGCTTCCCGCGCATTGAAGTGTTTGAGCTGCCCTTCATGATGACCAACGCCGAGGCCACGTCCCGCGCCTATTGGGAATACGTGCAGACCATGGCCCCCGATGAGTTCAAAGAGGTGCAAGTCTTGGCACTTCAAGTGCATGGCCCTGGCGTAATTCACACCGTGGACAAACCCGTCAAATCCGTGGATGACCTCAAAGGTCTCAAGGTGCGTGGCCCAACCCGCCAAGTCACCAAGCTGCTCGCCAGTCTGGGCGCGACGCCCGTGGGCATGCCTTTGCCTAGCATCCCCGATGCACTGTCCAAAGGCACGATCAATGGTGCCGTCATTCCTTGGGAAGTCGTGCCTTCGGTCAAAGTGCAAGAGTTGACCAAGTACCACGCCGAGTTCGACCCCGCCGGTGGCAGCCTGTACACCACCACCTTTGTCATGAGCATGAACAAGGCCAAGTACAACAGCTTGCCGCCTGATTTGAAGAAAGTCATCGACAACAACAGCGGCATCAACACCTCGGGCTGGTTGGGAAAAACCCAACAAGCCGGTGACGCCGCAGGCCGCAAGACGGCTACAGACCGTGGCAACCAGGTGTTCACCGTCAGTGCTGCCGAGAGCCAGAACTTCCGCCGCAAATCCCGCGCCCTTGAGTTGGAATGGGTCGAAGACATGAACAAACGCGGCTTTGATGGCCGCAAGTTGCTGGACACGGCCAAGGCATTGATCGAGAAGCACACCAAGGCCCTCAAGCCCTAAACCCCAAGTCCTTAGGCCAAAAGCCCCAACTAAAAGCCGCTCAATCTGAGCGGTTTTTTTTAGCAAAAACCCCGTGTGTCACGCCGCTCCCATGGCCTACACTACGCCGCATGAGCCCCCCCCACTCCAGTCAGCACCCCATTCGCCACCCGATTGACTACTCTCCCCAAGGGCGAGCTATCCGGCACTGCCGCAACTGTGGTGCGGTAACCGCCATGGGTGTGCCAGATGACGGCGACACCAAAGAGCGCGCCATCTGCACCGCCTGCGGCACCATTCACTACCTGAACCCATTGCCGGTGGTGGGCACTATTCCCTACTTGGGCGACCGCGTGCTGTTGTGCAAACGCAATATCGAACCTCGTCTTGGCAAGTGGACTCTGCCCGCCGGTTTTTTAGAACTTGGCGAGTCCATTGCCCAAGGTGCTGCGCGGGAGACCCATGAAGAAGCGGGCGCCCAGATTGAGATGGAAGGCTTGTTCAGCGTCCTGAGCGTCCCCCGCGTGGGGCAAGTCCACTTCTTTTACCTCGCCAGACTCTTGAGTGATCAATTCAACCCCGGCATTGAAAGCATGGAGGCCCGGCTTTTTTCAGAAGCAGATGTGCCTTGGGACGAGATATCCTTCCTCACCGTCAAAAAAACATTGGAATGCTTCTTTGCAGATCGCCTCTCAGGCGGAATTCAAATTCATGACTTGGTGCTGGACTGAACTTGAATCAGAAATGTCCTTGGTTTAACCCTCAGTCGCGGCCTTTTCCTACATGAATTAGCTTTTGATTTGGATCAAATACTGCTAAGGTGTAAGCTCATCGGTCTAGGAAGGAGAACGCTGTGCAGCACAAAATTGCAACCGGATTCAGTCGAACGCACCTCAGTGCCGTGTCTAGCCTGCCCAGCGCTAGCAGCGCCAATCCCTTCAAACACGCTTTTCCACTGAAGGTCGCCTGCGCGCACTGCAACATGCGCAACTTCTGCCTGCCTTCAGAGCTCAACGCCGAGGAGTTGCAAAGAATCAGCAGCGTGATTTCAGCACAGCGCAGCATCAAACGGGGCGAAACGCTCTACCGTAACGGTGAAAAATTCACCAATCTTTACGCCATCCGTACCGGATTTTTCAAAATCCGCATCACCTCCGAAGATGGCCGCGAACAAGTCACAGGCTTTCAGATGGCGGGTGAGATCATCGGCATGGACGGCATCATGAACGACCACCACAACTGCGACGCCGTGGCCCTGGAGGATGCCGACGTCTGCGTACTGCCGTTTCACCTCGTTGAAAAGCTCTCCCGAGACATAGGTACTTTGCAACACCATGTGCACAAAATCATGAGCCGGGAAATCGTGCGCGAGCATGGGGTGATGCTTTTGTTGGGCAGCATGCGCGCCGAGGAGCGCTTGGCCGCTTTCTTGCTCAACCTGGTGGAGCGCCTGCATGACCGTGGCTTCTCACAAAGTGAGCTGAACCTGCGCATGACCCGGGAAGAAATTGGCAGCTACCTGGGCCTCAAACTGGAGACAGTCAGCCGCACCTTCTCCAAATTCATGGAAGACGGCATACTTGAAGTCCACCAACGCCATGTTCGCATCATCAATGCGGATGCTCTCGCTCTGCTGGTCAACCACGAGAAGTGCCATTGATTTAAATCAATGCGCAAAGCCACAAGCGGCAGTAGGCTGAGATCACTTATCCAGCCTATGGAGGTATCCCATGTACCAACGAATTTTGGTCGCCACGGACGGCTCCACCCTCTCCAAAAAAGCGGTCAACAGCGCCATCGCCATGGCGCAACTCACGGGTGCGGAATTGGTGGCTTTAAAAGTCACGCCCCGCTACCCACAGAGCTATTTTGAAGGCGGCATCATCCTGCAAGCCAACGAGATCGCACGGGTTGAAAAACAATGGGCCGAACAGGGCCAAGCCATTGTGGATGCGGTTAGCAAGATGGGCTTAGCCAAAGGTGTGAAAGTCAAAGCCATCACCGTGCGATCCGACATCGTGAGTGAAGCCGTGATCGCTGCGGCCAAAAAGCACAAGTGCGATTTGATCGTGATGGCCTCTCATGGCCGCAAAGGCATCAAGCGTTTGCTGCTGGGCAGCGAGACGCAGCAGGTGCTGACGCACTCGCACACCCCGGTTCTGGTGCTACGCTGACATCGCACCCGAGGCGTGCAGTTTCTCGCGCGCTGGTGCATCCATGCCCAATATCTGTTCCAAAATTTCCTCAGCATGTTGACCCAGCACGGGTGGTGGCAACTTGTGCTCAATCGGTGTGCCTGAGAACTTCATCGGGCTGCCCATCAGCGGTACTTGACCCGCCAGCGGGTGGGGCAGCTGAATCTGCATACCGCGCGACTGCACTTGCGGATTAGCAAAGGCTTGGGCCACGGTGTTGATAGGTCCGCAAGGCACGCCTGCCGTCTCCAGGGCATTGACCCAATCTTCAGTGCTGCGCTGTTTGAAGATGTCTTCCAACACCGGCACCAAGATGGCGCGATGCTTCACGCGGTTGGCATTTTTGGCAAAGCGCTCATCCTGGCTCAAATCTTCACGACCAGCGGTCGCTACAAACTTGGCAAAGAGATTGTCATTGCCGCAAGCCAAAATCACCGATCCGTCTGAGGTGGGGAACACCTGGTAAGGCACTATAGAAGGGTGCGTGTTGCCTAGGCGCTGCGGCGACTCGCCGGTTGACAGGTAGGTCATACCCTGGTTGGCCAGCAGAGCAATGCAGGAGTCCAGCAGCGCCACATCCACGTGCTGGCCTAAGCCCGTCACGGCACGGTTCGCCAGCGCCGCGTTGATGCCGATGGTGGCGTACATGCCGGTGAAGATGTCAATCACCGGCACGCCCACGCGCATGGGCCCGCCACCGGGTTCGCCATCGGGAATGCCAGTCACGCTCATCAGTCCGGCCATGCCTTGGGCCATGAAGTCGTAACCGGGTTTTTCTCGGAAAGGGCCGGTCTGGCCAAAACCCGTCACTGAGCAGTAGATCAAGCCGGGGTTGAGCTTGGAGAGGTCTTTGTAGCCCAGACCGTAGCGGTCTAGGTCACCCACTTTGTAGTTCTCAATCAGCACATCGCACTTGGCCACCAGCTCGCGGATCAGGGCTTGCCCCTCGGGGTGCGTCAAGTTGACGGTGATGGATTTTTTGCCGCGATTGGCGGCCATAAAGTAGGCGGCTTCGCTGGTCTCCTTGCCCTGCTCGTCCTTCATCCAGGGTGGGCCGTAGGCGCGGGAATCGTCGCCGGTTTTAGGGCGCTCCACCTTGATGACTTCAGCTCCCAGGTCGGCCATGTTTTGCCCCGCCCATGGGCCGGCCAAAACACGAGAGAGGTCGAGAACGCGAATGTGTGAAAGAGGTCCAGCCATGATCAATCCAACTTCGCGCCAGAGAGCTTCACAACTTCAGCCCAACGCTTGACTTCAGCGCTGACGAACTGGCCAAACTGTTGCGGTGTGAAGTTGCTGAACTCCGCGCCTTGATTGGCCCAAACCGCCTTGGCTTCATCGGACAAACCCGCTTTGCGAATTTCTTCTACCGCGCGCACTTGCACATCGGCAGGCGTACCTTTGGGGGCCCAGATGCCGTACCAAGTGGTCACGGTGTAGTCGGGCAAGCCCAACTCGCCAGCACACGGCACGTCGGGGAAAGCGGGGTTGCGCTTCAAGCCCGACACCATCAAGGCCTTGATGCGCCCGCCCTTGATGTGCGTGGCAGATGAACCCAGACCATCAAACATCATGTCCACATTGCCCGAGATCAGGTCTTGCAAAGCGGGGCCTGCACCACGGTAGGGAATGTGCGTGATGAAAGTCTTGGTCTGTTGCTTGAACAGCTCGCCAGCCAAGTGGTGTGAGGTGCCCCCGCCCGCAGAGCCGTAGTTCATGCGGCCCGGGTTGCTGCGCAACTGCGCCATAAACGCTTTGAAGTCGCCTGGGACTTTTTTCGGGTTCACCACCAGCACCTGCGGCACATTGGCCACCAGCACCAAGGGAATGAAATCTTTCTCGATGTTGTAGTCCAACTTGGGGTACATCGACGGGGCAATCGTGTGGTGCACCGCGCCCATGAACAGCGTATAGCCGTCGGGCTGTGCTTTGGCAGCAATGCTCGCACCCAGAGTGCCCCCAGCTCCACCCCGGTTGTCAATGATGAGTTGACGACCCGTGTGTTTGGCGAATTGCGCCGACAGCGGACGCGCAAACGCATCCGTGCCGCCACCAGCGGGAAATGGGACGATCACGGTCACCGGCTTGGTGGGCCAAGCGGACTGAGCATGGCCCAGCAAAGGCAGCGCAGCGGCGCTGGCAGCGGCGACACGCAAAACATCGCGCCGGGTGCTGGAATTCAAAAAAGAGTGGGTCATGTGTCGGCTCGTGGTAATTTGTTGTGGGGCGATTTTAGAGGCTGGATTCATGCCCTTTAAGCGAAGCTCTACTGACTAATCCAAGACTCTGCTTCTGCCCTAGTTGTTGTGCTTATTGCACCCGCTTAAAGCGCTGCACCCGTTTGCCGGTGTCCACCTCAGAGGTATAGACACTGCCCTCGTTGTCCAGCGCAATGTTGTGCACCCAGTGGAAGTCCCCGGCCTGACGCCCTGGCCGACCAAAAGAGCCCAGACGTTCCCCGGTTTCGCGTACCAAAATGTGCACCTCGTTGTTCGTGCCATCGGCCACCAGCAGATGGCGTTGATCGGCGTCTTCGGTGGGGATCAAGTCCCAGGCTGAGCCAGAGCCCTTAGTGCCGGGCTCCAGCACAATCTGACGCACAAACTCGCCATTTTTGCGAAACACCTGAATGCGGTTGTTCATGCGGTCACATACGTACAGCAGGTTGTCGCGGGTCTGGCGCACGCAGTGCACGGGGTTGGCAAATTGCGGGGACTCGGGGTTGTAGTCGGCAATCTTGGTGTCGTCGGGCTGTCTGCCATATGCACCCCAATGGCGCTTATAGACCCCGGTCGTGGCGTCAAACACCACCACGCGCCGGTTTTGGTAGCCATCGGCCACGAAGAGCTCATTCGCTAACGCATCCACCTCCATGTGCGCAGGGCGACCCAGTTGATCGGGCGCGTTGCTGCCCAGGCTGACACCGGGCTTGCCGATTTGCAACAAGAACTTGCCCGCTGCGGTGAACTTGAGCAGCATGTGGTCGGTCGCGGCATTGCCACCCACCCACACATTGCCGCTCGGGTCGCGGTAAATGCCGTGTTCGTTCTTGGGCCAGTCATAGCCCTGCCCTGCGCCACCCCAAGCGGTGAGCAGATTGCCTGCGCGGTCAAACTTCAGCACGGGTGGCGCGGCTGTGCAGCACTTGGAGCGCTGCGGCGTGAGCGTGGCTCCGCGCTCGTCGTCGGTCAGCGTCAAAGGACGGTGGATGACCCAGATGTTGTTGTCCTTGTCGGTGGCAATACCGGCCACCTGGCCCAGTATCCAGTTGTTGGGCAGGGGCTTGGGCCAATAGGGATCGACCGAGTAGCGCGGACCTGCTCCGGGCGCGCCTTCAACGCGTTGTGCCAGAGCGGCGGCGCTCAGGTTCAGCGCAAAGATTAGACTCAGAATTTGAATGAAACGGCGTGTGCTTGTCAGCATGTTTGTCTCCTGATTTTGTTCATCTGATGGTTGCGTTTACACGAAACCGGTTTTTCAAACACCGCCAACTTTACAGTTTTCCACAGCCCCGGCGTCAACCCCCACGCTAACTCTGCACCACCAACCAAGGCGTCACGGTTTTTTGTTCCGGGTCAAAGCGGGAGCGGTTGGTGAAATTGACGTGCTTGCCGTAGATGTGGAGCGACACACTGATCTCGTCAGAGTCATTGCGCACGCTGTGGATGATGTTGGGTGTGAGCAGCAGGGTTTGACCGGGGGCAAACACTTTCTCACTGAGTTTTTGCAGCTCGGCGTGGCCGGCTTGCGAGCCGTCGTCCACGCGCTTCCAGAATTCGTTGACCTCATCGCCCTCCACGCCCACCACCAAGCCCCAGGTGCCATGGTCATGCGGTGGCGTACCCCGACCGGGGAGCCAGCTGAGCACGGCCACGGCCAGAGTGTGGTCGGACTCTTCATGCAGCACCTGAAAGCCGAAGCCTTGCACGGGGTCGCAGTCTTTGCGGATGCGGGCTTTCAAATCAGCAGAGGCGGCCAATGATTCGGCCAGTGGGGTCAGGCGCTTGAGCACGTCATGGGTGTCGCTGTTGTTCACCGCGATGGCTCTGAAGTCATCAACAAAATGGGCGAGTGTGTAGGGGCTTGTATCAGCGGTTGTGGTCATCATTTTTCCTTTCGGCTTACCAGTGAAGTCTAACGTTTTGCCGCGTGCGATACTTCGCTTTCAAGGGCTGATTTCGGGGCCTTGGATTTTTTTGAACCATCCAAAATTGAAGGAGACAGACATGGATAAACGTACCGTCATCAAGGCCCTTGCCGCCGCACCTTTAGCGTTGGCGTCATTGCACGCATCAGCTCAGCAGGCCCCTTTCAAGATCGGCCTGCTCGCGCCCATGACCGGGCCGTTCGCATCGACCGGCAAGCAAATGGAAGCTGGCGCTCGCCTGTGGATGGCGCAAAACAGCGGCTTGATTGCCGGGCGCAAAGTCGAGTTGATTCTGAAAGACGACACCGGCACGCCAGACGTGACCAAGCGCTTGGCCCAAGAGCTGGTGGTGAACGAAAAAGTGGACGTGCTGGCCGGTTTTGGTTTGACGCCGCTGGCCCTGGCCACCGCGCCCGTGGCCACGCAGTCGAAGACGCCCATGGTCAACATGTTGGCTGCGACATCAGCCGTGATTGACGCCTCGCCCTACATGGTGCGCGTGTCGATGACGTTGCCGCAGATCACGCTGGGCATTGCCGATTGGGCGCCCAAAAACAAGATCAAGAAAGTAGTCACCCTGGTGTCGGACTACGGCCCGGGCCTGGATGCCGAGCGCACCTTCCGTGAACGTTTCATCTTCAACGGCGGGCAGATCATCGAGTCAATCCGCGTGCCGGTGCGCAACCCTGACTTTGC
>CANCDA010000084.1 GCA_947374705.1 Comamonadaceae bacterium
ATCACGCGCGATGAGGTTTACATCGCCGATGAGGCTTTCTTCACCGGCACAGCCGCCGAGGTCACCCCGATTCGCGAGCTGGACCGCATCGAGCTGGGACGCGATGACTATGTCGGTTCACGCGGCCCCATCACCGAAAAAATCCAGAGTGCGTTCTTCGACATCGTGCATGGCCGCAACCCCAAGTACGCGCATTGGTTGACGCAGGTGGCCGCATGAGCAAGAACACGATCGAACTCCTAGCCACAGACCTCAACCACCAGGGCGGTGTGTTCTGCCCCAGCCCCCTGGCCGACATGAAAATCTTGGACAACCACCCCAAGGTCTATCTGGACGTGGCCCGCACCGGCTCGGCCAAGTGCCCCTACTGCGGCACGGTGTACCAGCTCAAGGCGGGCGAGCACGTCAGCGCCAGCCACTAAATTAATTGGAATCTGACCCCCATTCTTTGATCATCGCGCCGCAATGGATCGGCGATGCGGTGATGACAGAGCCGCTGCTGCGCCGCCTGCACGCACGTGGTGAGCGGCTCACGGTGGGGGCGCTGCCTTGGGTGGCGCCGGTGTACCGGGCCATGCCACAGGTGGCCGAGGTGATTGAGTTCCCCTTTGCCCACGGCGGCTTGCAGTTCAAGGCTCGGCGCAGTCTGGCGCGGCAAATTGAGGGTCGGTTTGACACCGCCTATGTGTTGCCTAACTCTTTGAAAAGCGCCTTGCTGCCTTTTCTGGCCAGCATCCCCAAGCGCGTGGGCTACCTGGGCGAAGCGCGCTTGGGCCTGCTCACGCATCGCCTGAAAAACCCGCCCAAAACCAAGCGCCCGCCCATGGTGGCGTTTTACTCGGCGCTCAGTGGCGACACCGATGTGGCGGCGGATCGGCCGCAGCTGGTGGTGGATGAAACCCAGGTGAGCGCCACGCTGGCCCAACTCGGGCTACTGCGCGGCGGCTACCACGTGTTTGTGCCAGGGGCGGAGTACGGCCCCGCCAAGCGCTGGCCTGTCGGCCATTTTGTCGAGCTAGCCCAGCGCCTCACGCTGCCGGTGGTGTTGCTGGGTTCAGGCAAAGAGGCCGAGTTGTGCGAGACGATTGCGGCACAGGCCCATGCGCAGACACACGTTGAACAGTCCGCAATACGCAGCCAAAGCCTGGCAGGTCGCACCTCGTTGATGGAGGCCTTTGCCATCATTGCGGGCGCTAAAAACATGGTGAGCAATGACACCGGCTTGATGCACGTGGCCGCCGCCTTGGGCGTGCCGCAAGTGGCGATTTTTGGCTCCAGCAGCCCACTGCACACGCCCCCGTTAAGTGACGCAGCCCAAGTGCTGTGGCTCAAGAACGACCCCAGCTACCAGCCCCCACTGGACTGCGCGCCCTGCTTCGAGCGCGAATGCCCGCTGGGGCATATGCGATGTTTGAAGGATGTAAGCGCCGCCCGGGTGCTTCAAGTTTTATAAGCAGCGACGAACGTCAGTCGATAAAACCAAGGGATTCAGGCTCGTCAACCGGTAACTTCAAGCCGTCAACCGCGTCAACGCCTCCTGGTATTTGGCGGAGGTGTTTTCAATCACCTCCAGCGGCAGCGCCGGTGCAGGGGCAGTCTTGCCCCAGGGTTGGCCATTGACGGTGGCTGTTTCCAGCCAGTCGCGCAGAAACTGCTTGTCGTAACTGGGCGGGTTTTTGCCTTCATTGAAGGCTTGCGTGTAGGACTCCAGCGGCCAGTAGCGTGAGGAGTCGGGGGTGAGCACTTCGTCCATCAACACCAGCGTGCCGTCTTTGTCCAGACCGAACTCGAACTTGGTGTCGGCAATGATGATGCCTTTTTTCAGGGCGATTTCGCTGGCGGCTTGGTAGATGGCGATGGAGATGTCGCGGATGCGGGCGGCCAAGTCCAGGCCGATCATGTCCACGGTTTTCTCGAAGGTGATGTTCTCGTCGTGCTCGCCCATGTCGGCCTTGGCGGCGGGGGTGTAGATGGGTTGGAGCAGTTGGCTGGCGTTCTTCAGGCCGGCGGGCAATGGGACGCCGCACACCGCCTGGTTGGCTTGGTATTCGGCCCAGCCGCTACCGGCCAGATAACCGCGCACCACGGCCTCCACCGGGATCGGCTTGAGTCGCTTGACCAGCATGGAGCGGCCTGTGACCTGCGCCACTTCGGCAGCGCTCACCACGCTCTCGGGCGCTTCACCGGTCAGGTGATTGGGGCAAATGTGGCCGAGCTTGTCAAACCAAAACAGCGCCATCTGCGTTAGCAGCGCGCCCTTGCCGGGAATGGGCTCGCCCATGATGACGTCAAACGCGCTGATGCGGTCACTGGCCACCATCAGCAGGCGGTCGTCGCCCACAGCGTAGTTGTCGCGTACTTTGCCGCGCGCGAGCAAGGGCAGGGAGGTGAGGGCGGAGGTGTGCAGGGCAGTGGTCATGGTGGGCATAAATGAGAAAGGCCCGGGGCAAGCGCGCCGGGCCTGGGATTATCGCAAGTTGAAGATCAGTTCACCACTTGGGCCAGCTCACCCTTGGCGTAACGGGCGGCCACAATTTGCAGGCTCTCACCCTTGATTTTGGCGCCCTGGCCTTCGCAACCGAACTGGAGGTAGCGCTCTTTGCAAATGGCTTTGGCCGCTTCGCGCGCAGGTTTTAGCCATTCACGGGCATCAAATTTTTCGGGGTTTTGTGCCATGAACTTACGCACGGCGGCGGTCATGGCCAGGCGGATGTCGGTGTCGATGTTGATTTTGCGCACGCCGAACTGAATGGCTTTTTGAATTTCTTCCACCGGCACGCCGTAGGTTTCTTTCATGTTGCCGCCAAACTCGCGAATGATGGCCAACAAGTCTTGCGGCACGCTGGACGAGCCATGCATCACCAGATGGGTGTTGGGAATGCGCTTGTGGATCGCCATGATGCGGTCGATGGCCAGAATGTCGCCGGTGGGCTTGCGCGTGAACTTGTAGGCGCCGTGACTGGTACCGATGGCAATGGCCAGGGCGTCCAGGTGGGTGCGTTTGACGAAGTCGGCAGCTTGCTCGGGATCGGTCAGTAATTGTTCACGCGTCATAACGGCATCGGTGCCGTGGCCGTCTTCCTTGTCCCCTTGCATGGTCTCCAGTGAACCCAGGCAGCCGAGTTCGCCCTCGACCGTGATGCCCAGGCGGTGGGCCATGGCCACCACTTTTTTGGTCACGTCCACGTTGTACTCGTAGTCGGCAATGGTCTTGCCGTCGGCCATGAGCGAGCCGTCCATCATCACCGAGCTAAAGCCCAAGTCAATCGCGCCTTTGCACACGTCCGGGCTCTGGCCGTGGTCTTGGTGCATCACCACGGGGATGTTGGGGTAGCTCTCCACCGCCGCTTGAATCAGGTGCTTCAAGAAGCCCTCGCCCGCGTACTTGCGCGCCCCCGCACTGGCTTGCAAGATCACCGGTGCGCCGGTTTCTTTGGCAGCCTCCATCACGGCCTGAACTTGCTCCAGATTGTTGACGTTGAAAGCTGGAATACCGTAGCTGTTAACAGCGGCGTGGTCCAGCAGCTCGCGCATCGAAACGAGTGCCATGGTGATTTCCTCGGAAAGAGTGGGGGACGGTTAAGTAACTGAATGAAGGCCTGATTTTAGCGGTTGAAGCGAGAACACCTACCACACCGCCCCTTGAATCAACGACAATAAGGCGCATAGCCATAAGCCCAGATAGGGAGTTTGTCGGTCTGGAGTTGAAAAAATGAACTTTGAAGAAGTGCTAAACCAGGCAATTGCACTGATCGAACGTCAAGGGCGTGTGTCTTACCGGGCCTTGGCGCGACAGTTCGAGCTCGATGAGCTGTACCTGGAAGACCTTAAAACCGAGATTGTTGATGTGCTGCAACTGGCCACAGACGAAGGCGGTAAGCTGCTGGTCTGGGCTGGGGGGGCAAGCGCACCTCGCGCGGTGAACGCAGCCTCTGCCACCGAACCTCCCGTCGCAGCTTCCACCGATTCCGCGCCAAAGTCTGCATCCTCTGCATCCTCTGCGCCCGTTGCGCCCGTTGCGCCTGCCCCCATCGCTGCGTCTGCCCGTGCCAAGCCGGTTGCTGCGACGCCGGCATCGACGCCAATGGCACTGGTCGAGCCTGAAGGACGACAAGCCGAGCGCCGTCAATTGACGCTGATGTTTTGCGATCTGGTGGACTCCACCACACTGTCCACCAAGCTTGACCCCGAAGATTTGCGGGACGTGGTGCAGGCCTACCAGTCCATGTGCGCCACGGTCGTGCAGCGCTTTGATGGCCACATTGCGCACTACTTGGGCGATGGCATCGTGGTCTATTTTGGCTACCCCTCGGCGCACGAGGACAGCGGTTGGAGGGCCATGCAGTCCAGCCTGGAGCTTGTTGCGGGCCTGGACGACATGAACCGCAAACTGATTGCTCGCTACGGTGTGGCGCTGGCCGTGCGTGTCGGTGTGCATACCGGGCAAGTCGTGGTGGGCGAAATGGGGGCCGGTGGTCGCCGTGAAAACATGGCCTTGGGCGATACGCCCAACATTGCCGCCCGGATTCAGGCCTTGGCTCAACCCAATACGGTGTGGGTCTCCGAGACCACTTTGCACCTGGCACCCAATCGGTTCAAATTCATTGCCCAAGGTTCGCCCGCGCTCAAGGGCGTGACCCAGCCGATAGAGCTGTATCAGGTGCTTGAAGGTGATGCCGCACCCCGCGCTGCGGTCAGACGCACCGAGCTGGTGGGCCGCAAATCCGAGGCGCTGCTGTTGCAAGCGCGCTGGACTCAGAGCCACGACGGCCGTGGACAGGCCGTGGTGCTCAGCGGCGAGCCCGGTATTGGCAAATCGCGCTTGGTGGACGGCGTGCGCGCCCAGGCTTTGGCCGAGGGCGCTCAGTGCATTGAGTGGCAGTGTGCGGCGCACCACGCCAACAATGCCCTGTACCCGGTCATCCAGCACTTTGAGCGTTTCCTGGGTTTGGAGCGTGGCGACACGGCGCTGGCCAAGTTCGAGAAGATTGAACAGTTTTTGACCCGTTACGCGTTTGCCAACGAGCGTTCGGCCCCCTTGCTGGCGCGCATGCTGTCGGTGCCCGTGTCTGAGCATGTGAAAGCGGCTGCAGCCAATCCGCAGCAAGACAAGCAGCAGACGCTGGAGCTGTTGACCGACTGGCTGATTGAATCGGCAGGGCGTAATGCCTTGTTGTTTGTGGTTGAAGACTTGCAGTGGGGCGACCCCTCCACCATTGAGCTGCTCAGCCTGGTGCTCGACCAGGTACCCACCGCGTCGGTGCTGGCGCTGCTGACCTGTCGCCCCGAGTTTCAAGCGCCCTGGGCACCGCGTCAGTACCTGAGCTTCCTCACGCTGGATCGCCTGACCAAGGCGCAAACCGAGGTCATGATCACGACCCTCATGGGCGGCGCGCGCCTGCCTGAAGAAGTGGTGCAACAAATTGTGGTCAAGACCGACGGCATCCCGCTGTTCGTGGAAGAGTTGGTCAAGATGCTGATGGGCTCGGACCTGCTCAGCCCGCAGCCTAACGGCTATGGCCTGCGTGGGCCGCTGCCAGAGTTGGCCATCCCCTCGACCTTGCAAGACTCTTTGATGGCGCGGCTGGATCGGCTGTCTTCCACCCGCGAGACGGCTCAATTGGCTGCCACTATAGGGCGCGAGTTTTCTTTTGAGCTGATTCGTGCGGTTTCGCCGCTGGACGAAGCCACATTGCGACTGGCGCTGTCGCAGTTGGCAGAGGCCGAGCTGATTTACCGGCGGGGTTCGGCGGCCAATACGATGTACCTGTTCAAGCACGCGATGATTTTGGATGCGGCTTACCAGTCGCTCTTGAAGAGTCGGCGGCAGATTTACCATCAAAAAATCGCCCTGGTGCTGGAGGCACAGTTCCCCACCACTCGAGACACCCAGCCCGAACTGCTGGCCCACCATTTCAGCGAGGCGGGCCAGATCGAACAGGCGGTGGACTACTGGCACAAAGCGGGTCAACGCTCCATCCAGCGCTCGGCCAACATCGAAGCCATCGCCTCGCTCTCGCGCGGGCTGGAGTTGGTGGATCGCTTGCCTGAGGGCTTGCCACGGGTTCAGCGCGAACTCGATTTGCGCGTGGCCATCGGCATTCCCCTGGTGGCGACCAAGGGTTATGCCGCAGCGGACGTGGAGCGCACCTACACCCGCGCGCAAGAGCTGAGCTTGCAGGTGGAAGAGTCGCCCCAGTTGCCCAACATCATTTGGGGGCTGTGGGTGTTCTACCTCACGGGTGGCCCGCTGGACACGGCCATTCGCATTGCCGAGCAGTACCGCGAACTGGCCGAAAAACGCCAAGAAACGCCCTTGCTGCTAGAGACCTGCCAACTCATTGGCATTCCCAGTTTTTACATGGGCGAGTTTGCCAAAGCGCGGCCCATTTTGGAGCGCGGTGCGGCCATGTACGACGCTGCTTTGCACCATAGTCTGGTGTTTGAGCACGGTGGCGCCGACACCGGCGTGGCCATCATGACGCACGAGGCGCTCACGGTGTGGGCGCTGGGCCAGCCCGACCGGGCGCGGGAACGAATGGCCGCGGCCATGGCCTGCGCACGCAGCCTCTCGCACCCGTTCACCATGGCCTTTGTTTTGTACTACCACGCGTGGCTTGAGAAGCTGTGTGGCGACGATGAGGCTGTGCGCGTTGCCACGGCGGAGGCCGTCGGCATTTGCGACGAGCACGGCTTCCCGTTCTGGGGCCTGTCCAGCGCCGCCTTGCGCGGCAGTACCTGGACAGACGCGGCCAGCGCTGAAGAAGGCATTGCCGCCATGAAAAACGTGTTGGCCTTGTACGCCGGGGCGGGTGCCGAGCTGTGCCGTCCGTCCCTGCTGTGCCTGATGGCCCAGGCCCTGGCCGCAACAGGCCAGCCTCAGCAAGGCTTGGACGTCTTGACCGAAGCCTTGGCTGCCATGGACAAGGGCCAGGAGCGCTGGTGGCAGGCCGAGGCTCACCGTCTGCGTGGCGAACTGCTCCTCATGCTGGAGGGCGATCACACCGACGAGGTCGAAGCGGCATTTGAAGAAGCCCTGGCGGTGGCCAAGGCGCAGCAGTCGCCCGCATGGACTTTGCGTGCGGCCAGCAGCTTGCTGCGCCATCGCAGCCAAGCTGGTGAGCCAACTTTGGCGCAAACCCAGGCCTTATCCTTGGCTTATGGGCGTTTCTCGGAAGGGTTTGAAACCGCTGACCTGCGCCAGGCCAAAGTCTTGCTCAAGGCGTCCGAATTGCTGGCGGCTTGAAGCTGTGCAAGCGGGTCAACGGGTCAACGACAACTTGACGCTGTGGGGCGGGCGCTTTCATACGCCGCTGGCTTACTGGAACACAGGGCTTCTGGGTCTGCTCAGGTGTCGCATAACGTTGCACTGTTCTAGGCATGTACTAGGCCCAGCCGCAGGGTAACATTGCGCCTTCGGTGCTGATGCCATGCCCACAGCTTGGCAAACGGCTCAGTCTGGACTGCCTGGACCCAGGCTGCCGTTTGAAGCATAAAAATGAGCCTCGCCCTCCTCACCCTGTTCGCCGTCATGGTCGTCGCCATGCTCTTGCGCGCCCCCATTGCTTTTGCCATGCTGGCCGGTGGCATCGCTTACCTGGCTGTCAAAGGGCAAGACATGGGCCTGGCCGCCGAGCAGGTGCTCAACGGCCTGTACAACAGCTATGTGCTGCTGGCTGTGCCGCTGTTTGTGTTTGCCGCGAACCTGATGAACGCTGGCACCATCAGCGAGCGTCTGTTTGAGTTCTCGCGTCTGCTGGTGGGGCGCATGCGTGGCGGGCTGGCGCAGGTGGACATTTTGGTCAGCGTGATCTTCTCGGGCATGAGCGGCAGCGCCATTGCTGACGCTGCCGGGCCGGGCTTGGTCACCATCAAACAAATGCTCAAGAAGCCCGAGTACACGCCAGGCTTTGCCGGTGCGGTGGTGGTGGCCAGCGCCACCATTGGGCCCATCATTCCGCCTTCCATCCCGATGGTGATTTACGCGCTGGTCTCGGGCACGTCGGTGGGTGCGCTGTTTCTGGGCGGCGTGATGCCGGGGCTGTTGATGGCACTCATGCTCATGCTGGGCGTGCACCTCATTGCCACCCAGCGCAATATGCCCAAGGACGACCCGATTCCGCTGCGCGCCGTGCCTGGCATTGTGCTGCGCGGCCTCTTGCCGCTGACCCTGCCCGTCGTGCTGCTGACCGGCATCTACACCGGCGCGTTCACGCCCACCGAGGCCGCCGCCGTGGCCGCGCTGCACGCGCTGATTTTGGCCGGCGTGGTGTACCGCGCCTTCAGCTTCAAAGCGCTGTTTGCCGTGACGCTGGAGTCACTGCGCTCCAGTGCCGTCATCACCATCATCATTGCGGCGGCCTACCTGCTGAACTACGCTTTTGCGGCGGAAGGCGTGCCTGCCCTGTTGGCCCAGTGGGTGAGCAGCCTGAACTTGAGCCCGCTCGGCTTCTTGCTGATGGTTAACGCGCTATTTCTGGTGTTGGGCTGTTTTCTGGATGTGTCGGTCATGCTGCTGGTGTTTGTGCCCATGCTGATCCCGGCGGCACGGCTTCTCGGCATCGACTTGGTGCACTTCGGCGTGGTGGTCGTCGTCAACATGATGATTGGCCTGGTGACGCCGCCTTTTGGCATGCTGCTGTTCGTCACCAACGCGCTCACCGGCATCCCGCTCAAAGACATGGTGCGTGAAGGCCTGCCTTTCACCGCGCTGCTGATTGTCGCCTTGCTGCTGATGACGCTGTTCCCGCAGATTGTGCTGTGGTTGCCGCAAACCATGGGGTATGTGACGGGGCGCTGATTTTCAAGGCTGGATACGGCTACAGCCCAATATTCACCAGCGTAAAAAGCTATTAATTTTGCAGCAACTGAACCGAGGGATCGGTGAACACCAGTTCTGCCGGAAACCGCTGGCCGCTCAAATAATCGTCCATGCAGCGCAGCAGCAAGGGGCTGCGATGCCTCGCGGTGCTGGCGCGAATCTCATCAGGGCTGAGCCACAGGGTGCGAACGATGCCGGTGTCAAGTTGACGGTCAGCTTGCACGTCGCCCAGTTCGCCGCAATAGGCAAAGCGCATATAGGTGATGTCTTCCACCTCAGTGCTGTCAGGCAAGGGGCGTTGCAGGCGCGAGAGGTACACGCCCACCAAGGCCGTGGGGCGAAACAAGTGCGTGGTTTCTTCCAACGCTTCGCGGGCGCAGCCTTCCAGGGGCGATTCACCCGGGTCGAGGTGGCCAGCGGGGTTGTTGAGCATGAGCCCGTCGGAGGTCATTTCTTCGACCAGGAGGAATTTTCCGTCGCGCTCAATGATGGCGGCGACGGTGACGCTGGGTTTCCATCGGGTGTTCATGGTGCGATGATAAGCAGCTTGGCTCTAGGCGCGGGTGCTGGTTTGCCCTGAGAGGCACACAGGCTGGGCTCGCGTAAACTGTTGCAAGCTGGCTGACAAGGAATTTTTCCCGCCTTGGCCAACTTCCTTCCAACCTGATTTAAAAAATAGAGGAGACGCCCCATGCAGATTGGCGTACCTGCGGAAACCGCAGCGGGTGAAACCCGTGTGGCCGCAACACCTGAGACGGTCAAAAAACTCAAGGCCCTGGGCCACACCTTGCGCGTCCAGTCGGGCGCAGGCTTGGCGGCCAGCGTGACCGACGAGGCTTACATTGCTGCGGGCGCTGAAATCACCGACGCCGCAGGCGCGTTGAGTTGCCCCCTGGTGCTCAAAGTCCGCAGCCCGTCGGATAACGAAGCCGCCCAGATGAAGCCCGGCAGCACGTTGGTGGGCATGCTCAACCCCTTTGATGCGAGTGGCCTGCTGCGTTTGGCCACCGCGCAGCTCACCGGTTTTGCACTGGAAGCTGCGCCGCGCACCACACGGGCGCAGAGCATGGACGTGTTGTCCAGCCAGGCCAATATTGCGGGCTACAAGGCCGTGATGATGGCGGCGGACAGATACCAGCGCTTCTTCCCCATGCTGATGACGGCGGCGGGCACGGTGAAAGCCGCGCGCGTGGTGATTTTGGGCGTGGGTGT
>CANCDA010000085.1 GCA_947374705.1 Comamonadaceae bacterium
GTTTGCTTGATCTTCGGCACCTCAAACAGGGTGTAGCCACCACTGGTCATTTCCCCCAGGCGCGGGCCAATGGCCACAATCAAATCACTCTCTCGCACGCGGGCTGCCAGCTTGGGGTTGATGCCAATGCCCACATCCCCGGCGTACAAGGAGTGGAAGTTGTCAAACGTGTCCTGAAAACGAAACGCATTGCCTACCGGCAACTGCCAGTTTTCCGCAAAGCGCTGCAAGGCCTGCGCAGCCTGCTGGCTCCAGCCACCACCGCCTGCGATGACGAATGGACGCTCTGCTTTTAAGAGCATATCGCGCAACGTTTGCAGTGCCTCTGGTGCCGGACTGGCCTTGGCTGGCAACACGCGTGGCAAAGCAGCCACCTCAACCGTATGCGTCAGCATATCCTCGGGCAGCACCAGTACCACCGGGCCGGGTCGTCCATTCAGAGCTGTGGCAAAGGCGCGCGCCACGTATTCAGGGATGCGACGCGCATCGTCAATGCGCTCCACCCGCTTGGCCATGCCCTTGGTGTTGGGGCCGAAGAAGGTGCCGTAATCAACCTCTTGAAAGGCCTCGCGGTCGCGCATATCACTGGCCACATCGCCGACAAACAGCACCATCGGCGTGGAGTCTTGAAAAGCCGTGTGCACGCCAATCGACGCATTGGTAGCTCCCGGCCCACGCGTGACAAAACACACACCGGGTTGGCCTGTGAGCTTGCCATGCGCCTCGGCCATAAAGGCCGCGCCGCCCTCTTGTCGGTTGGTGATGAAATTGATCTGCTCACGGTAGGCGTGAAAGCCGTCGAGTACCGCCAGGTAGCTCTCGCCCGGCACGCCAAACGCATGGGTCACGCCCTGGGCCACAAGGCATTCAACAAGAAGATGGCCAGCGATTTGAGATTTCATGAGAAAGAAAGATTGATTAGAGTTTCAAAAAAACCAGTTACGAGCCCGTGCGCTTGCCCACCCCCAGCGCTGTCACCACACTCACCAGCAACACAAAGGCCGCGCCGTAAAACACGCCGTTGTACCAGCCGCGATCCATGAACGCGCCAAACAACAGGGGCGACACGGCAAAGCCCACGTCAAAGCCCGAGTACACCGTCCCATAGACCCGGCCGGTCGCACCCTTGGGCGTGGCCTTTTTCACCATCATGTCGCGTGACGGCGCGCCAATGCCTGTGGCAAAGCCCGTGGCCGCCAATACGACCATGGTCCCGGTCGCGCCCAAAAGTCCCGTGCCGCACAGCGCCAGCATCAACGCGCCCACCGCCATGCACACCGCCACCACCGTGTCGCTATTGGGTTTGCGTGCCGCCACAAAACCGCCCACAAAAATCCCGAAAGCCGCGCACAACATATAAGCCGTCAACGTGATCGTGGCTGCATTAAAACTAACGTCATGCACCGCTTTGAGTATCGACACCGCGTAGTTTTGCACCAGCGACAGGGTCATGGTGGAGAACATGAAAAACGCAAAACACCACCACACCACGGGCCGCTTTAGAAACGCCAAGTCATGCTCGCGCGCGCCCTCGCTCGGCTGGTGCACCAGCACCTCGGTGTGCAATTTCTCGCGCTGCACCACCAGCAGCACCCAAATAGCCACGTACATCAAGGCCGCAGCCAGGTACGCATTGCGCCAGCCCACCCAGCTGCCGATGCCCACCAAAAACACCGGTGCAGCGGCCCAACCCAAATTACCCGTGAGGCCATGCATGCTGAAAGCGTGACCCAGGCGCGGGGTCGATACGCGCTGGTTCAATATCGTGAAGTCCACCGGGTGAAACGGGCAATTGCCCAAACCCGCCAGCACGGCAACCAACATCAAATCGCCATAGCCATTGGCGCGAGAGGCTGCAACGCAGGCCAGTATAAAAATGCCGAACGAGGTGAACAACACAGGCCGCGCGCCCAAGCGATCCACCACAAAACCCGCACTTGCCTGCCCTACCCCAGAGACGATAAAAAATACCGAAGTCAGCAAGCCGAGCTCCGAGAAGCTCAGCCCAAACTCTTTCATGAACACGGGGAACAACAAGGGCAGCAACAGGTGCGCAAAGTGCGAACTGGCGTGCGCCAAGCCCACCAGCCCAATAACGCTAGCATCCTGCCGCAGGGCCACTTCAGCGGCAGGTGGGAATGAATTGAGGGTATCGGCTTGAGTCATCCCGCCATCGTAGCCCATCAGCTTGGAGACTTACTCCACCACGCGATTAACGACCAGCTCACCACCACGGGCAGATCGCGCCGCCCCCGAGGTCACCAAAAACACCCCCGGCAAGATCAGCGCCGCACCCACCAAGTGGTGCCAGCCTGGTGCTTCACCCAATACCCACCAAGCCGTCAGGCCACCATACAGCGGCCCCAGGTAAAGCGCCACGGCCACGCGGCTGGCCCCCAAGACTTTTTGCGCCCAACCGTAGATCCAATACGCACCCAGACCGGGCACGATGGCCGCCCCCAGCACCAGCCACAAGGCGGGCAGACCCCACTGCGTGAGCCCCGGTTGCGTCGCCTCCCACGCGGCGAATGGCAGCAGCACGACCACACCACCCATGCAAATGGCGGCCAAGCGCGCCGTCGCACTCAAGCTGCTGGGCCACAGCTTTTGCAGCAAGGCATAGCCCGCCCACGCCACGGTGGCAGCCACAATCCACAAATCACCCGGCACAAATTGCACCTTGGCCAGTTGCGCCCACTGCCCTTTGACGACCACATTGAACACCCCCGCCAAAGCCAGTGCCACGCCCAGCTTCTGACGCAGCCCAACGCTCTCCCCCAGCCACCAAGCCGCGCCCAGCCCAATGAGCACGGGAGACGCGGCATAGATCAGCGCGATGTTGATGGCCTCGGTCGAGCGCGCACCCTGGTACACCCAAGCCCCGCAGACAAGCATGCCCAGCGCGCCCAAGATCAGGTACTGCCACCACACCCGCAGCACCGCCACGCGCTCGCGCCACAGCTCAGGCCCAGCCATCGCCAGCAAGACACAGCCCGCCACCGCCCAGCGCCCCAACGCCAGCAAGTGCGGGCCAATCACCCCCGGGGCTTTGCGCGCCACGATGTAGTTGACCGTCCACAGCGCAGGCACCAGCCACAGCAACGTCTGCGCCCAGCGGGTTTGGCGGTGGTCTGAGTCAGTCATGTCAGACGTCACGGCCGAGTCTCTTGGGCCAACAAGGCCTGCACCGTACGGGCAGGCTCGCCTTTAAGGCGGTGGTCACTCCACACCTGCCGCCATTTGCGCGCACCCGGCAGGCCGTGGCGCAGGCCCAGCATGTGGCGGGCGATAGCGTACCAAGACGTGCCGTGCGCGGCGGCTTCGCGCTCCATGTAGGCAACCATATGCTCTTCAACTTGCTCACGGGTGAGTTCGCTCATTGATTCGCCGTAAAACGCCGCATCCCACCCGGCCATCACCCAGGGGTTGTGATAGGCCTCGCGCCCCACCATCACGCCATCAAGCTGCGCCAGTTGCACCGCAATTTCATCGTTGGTTTTGATGCCGCCGTTGATGCAGATCGTGAGCTGCGGAAAATCCGCTTTCAGCCGATGCACCTGCTCATACCGCAGCGGCGGAATTTCGCGGTTTTCCTTGGGGCTCAAACCCTGTAGCCAAGCGTTGCGGGCATGGACGATGAAAACCTGGCACCCTGCCTCGCTCACCGTGCCCACAAAGTCACGCACAAAGTCGTAGCTCTCGGTTTTGTCGATGCCAATGCGGTGCTTCACCGTCACTGGCACGCTCACCACATCCAGCATGGCCTTCACGCAGTCGGCCACCAATTGCGGCTCGGCCATCAGGCAGGCACCAAAGGCCCCGCGCTGCACGCGTTCACTGGGACAGCCGCAGTTGAGGTTGATCTCCTGGTAGCCCCACTGCTCCCCCAACACGGCGCACTTTGCCAAGTCATGCGCCTCGCTGCCGCCCAGTTGCAGGGCGACGGGGTGCTCCTCAGGGTTGAAGTCCAGGTGGCGAGGCACGTCACCATGTAAAAGCGCGCCCGTGGTCACCATCTCGGTGTAGAGCAGCGCGTGGCGGCTGAGTAGGCGGTGAAAGTAGCGGCAATGGCGATCCGTCCAATCCATCATCGGGGCGACGGACAGACGCCATGAGTTGTGTGCGGCTACAGGGTCAGATAATGTGGGGATGGAAGACGGCAAAAGCATGGGGTGATTATCTCAGCCCCTTGTGCCGCCCCTAGGGTTAACCGGGGCGATGGTTCTGGGAAAAAAGCCGAATTGGATCAAGTCCTGACTTGAAGCAGCTCGCATAACTGCCCCATATCGGCCACGCAGGCATGCGGCTGCGCCTCGTGCGTCCACACCCGATCGTCCCGGTTCACCCAGACGGTTTGCATGCCCGCACCCAAGCCGCCCAGTACGTCCAGCGCTGCATCGTCCCCCACATGCAGCACCTCGTGCGGCGCAACGCCGGCCAGATCAGCCGCAGCATGAAAAATGCGCGGGTCGGGCTTGCCCAGGCCGAAGTCTTGCGCACTCAACCCTGCTTTGAAAAACTCACCGATGCCCACCTGGTGCACATCCGCATTGCCGTTGGACAAGGCCACCACGGGGAAGCGCGCAGCCAACCAGGCCAGCGCGGGTTTGGCATCGGCAAAGAAATTTACCCGCATGCGTTGCGCAATGAAGACGGCGTAGGCGGGCTCGGCCAGCGTGGTGTCTTCATCCATGCGACGCAAAGCCAGGCGAATCACCTCACGCCGCAGCGTGCCCAGGTCGTGGCCAATGTCGGGACGGCTGTGCACCACCTCCTGGCGCAGGGCCAGGCGTTGCTCTGCATTGGCAAACACGAGAGCAGCCTTGGGTGCTTGCGGTGTGAGCCAGTCACTCAGCGCGGCTTCTGCCCGCTCGATGGTGGGCCAGATCGGCCACAAGGTGTCGTCCAGGTCCAGGGTGATGGCTTTGATTTTTGAGAGGTTCAGCATAGGTTTTGCATCAGTCCCATTCAAGTCAAACCAAGCAAGGCCTGCGGCGCTTGTACTGCCACGCGCAGCAGCGTTTGCGCCGCGCCTGTGGGCTTTTTACGGCCCTGCTCCCACTCTTGCAGGGTGCGCACTGGCACACCCAAGAGTTTGGCAAACTGCGACTGTGACAAATCCATCTTGACACGCGCCTGCAAGGCCTCGGTGACAGGCACCTGTGTGCTACGCGAAAAAGTGCCTGCCTTCATCTCGCGCACAGACTGCAATAGATCGGCCTGAAACTGAGTCATTTCTGTGTCCACTTTAGTTTTACGCATCATCAAACTCCTTTTGCAAAGCCAACAAAAATTCCGTAGGCAAATTGTCAAACTTCGTCTTGGTATAGGCGATTAGCAGGACTATCCGTCCGTCCGCCAACTGGTTGTAATACACCACCCGCGCCCCGCCACGCTTGCCCATACCTTGCCGAGACCAGCGTATCTTGCGCAGCCCCTGCGCACCTGAAATGACGTCCCCTGATAGGGCATTACCGGCAAGCCAGACCTTGAACTCCATCAGCTCATCGTCAGACCAAATAGAGCTGACGCAGCGTATAAAGGTTGGGGTTTCAACGAGAGTGAGCATGGATGAAATTATACGCCAAAGACGTATAAAACAACAATCCCGTAATACTTAACGTATCTCAAACCGAACCTGTTCAAACCGCCCGCTTGCATCCATCGCCGTCAAAGCATGTTGGCCGATGTTGTTCAGTTGCAAACGAAGCGACGTCACGGGTGTGGGTGTTGATGCAAGGTTGATGGGCAGTGCACGGGTCATGGGCGTTTGTGTTGTTCCGACTAATCGACCATCCAGCAGCCAGTTCACCGGCTCTGCTGTGCCCAAGGCTTGGAGTTGTATTGTCACGCTAGTTCGCCCCGGCGCGGCGCGCACAACACTGCCCGCTTCTAGGCCCGTGATGCGCAAGCTGCGACTTGGGGGTTGGCGGGCGCAACGGGGGCCCAGTGACAAGCGTTCGACCTCGCTGCGCTGGGCGTTTTCTATCCAGGGCTGCAACAAGGTCGGCCAGCGGGCATAGGCCACCGCTTGCAAGGCACTCGCTACACCCGGGTTACAGCCGGGTCGCAAGCGTTGACCTTGGGCCGCGTCCACCCAAGCGGTATCCAAGAGGCTCATGGTGCTGTGTCGGTCGGGCAGCGTCGGCGGGGTCGCGCCGTCCAGCGTCCAGGCGGTGCGGCGTACCAAGCAATGGCTTGAATCGGTGGCGCTGGCGGCTGAGCCCAAGGGCCAGCAGATGGCTTGCGGGCTTACGCTGGGGGGTGACACACGTGCAAGGGTCGTCGATGCAGCTGTGGCGGGGTCTAATGCGGCCAAAATATCTTTGAGCAAAGGAGCCGCTGTGTTGGCACCAAAGTAGCCCGGGTTGGGTGTGCCGTCCGGGCGGCCCACCCACACGCCCAGGGTGTAGCGGTCTGTGACGCCAATGGCCCAGGCGTCTCTGAAACCAAAGCTGGTGCCGGTCTTCCAAGCCACGCGAGCTGTGCCTTCACGAAAAGGGGCGTCGGGTCGCCCACCGTTTTCCAAAATTTCACGCACGATGAACGCAGCGCCTTCGCTCATCAAGCGGGTGTTGACCTGTGGGTCGTCGGGTTGCAGCCGCGGCTTGCCCGCCTTGCCTGCGCGAGCCAGTGCGCTGTAGGCCCCAACCAATTCCTCCAGCGTAGTGCCGCCGCCCCCCAAGATCAGACTGAGGTTGGGCGTGGCCCCCTCGGGCATGCGCAATTTAAGACCGGCATTGCGAAGGTGCGCCGCAAACCGGGCTGGGCCTAGGCGCTCCAACAAGTCCACTGCTGGCACGTTGAGTGAGCGTTGCAGCGCCTCGCTCACGCTCACCGGGCCGCTGAAAGAGGCCTGGAAATTACCCGGCGCATAGCCGCCAAAATTTTGCGGCGCGTCGATCAACAAACTCTCGGAATGAACCAGCCCCTCGTCCAAGGCCAACGCGTACAAAAAAGGCTTGAGCGTGGAGCCCGGTGAGCGCACCGCGCGCACCATGTCCACGTGAGCTGCGCGTGCGTTGTCAGAGAAGTCTGCCGACCCTGCGTAGCCACGCACGGCCATGCTGTCGTTTTCCACCACCAGGGCCGCTACCGATACAGCCTCTGGCAAGCCGGACAACCTGTCGAGCAGGATTTGCTCTAGCCGCTGCTGCAAGCCTGCGTCCAGCGTGCTGCGCACGACGCTAGCGGCTTGACCGGCTTGATCTTTGCTGCTTTTATTCGAGCTGATTTTTCCTGCGCTTTGCCTGAGCCGCTCAGCCGCCAGCGGGGCCAACCAACGGACCTTGAGCGGTGGGGCAAAGACGCGCTCCAGGCGTGCGTCCGCCACCGCAGAGGCGTCCCATGGGCCCAGGGTTTGCATGCGCAGTAGCACCTTGTCGCGCGCGCTTTGTGCCAGACCCGGCGCACGATCAGGGCGCAGGCGAGATGGGCTTTGCGGTAGCGCGACGAGCAAGGCGGCCTCGGCTTGGCTCAGCTCGCGCGCGGGCTTGCCCAGGTACATGCGGCTGGCCATCTCCACGCCCTGCACCTGTCCGCCCATGGGCGCGTGGTTGAGGTAGAGCGTGAGGATCTCGCGCTTGCTCAAATGCCACTCCAACTGCACCGCCCGCGCCATTTGGCGCAACTTGGTTCGCAGGCTGCGCGGGGCCAAGGTCGCACCCGCTTGGTTGGCATCCAGAATGCGCGCCACCTGCATGGTGAGCGTGGAACCACCCGAGACAATGCGACCCGTTGATGCCCATTGCCACAGCGCCCGCGCCAATGCCACAGGGTTGATGCCGGGATGCCAGTTGAACCACTGATCCTCATAGGACAAGAGGGCCGTGAGGTAGTTGGGCGATACGGCGTCCAGCGTGATCGGATGGCGCAGCGCCCCGTCAGGGCTGGCCCAGGTGCGCAGCGGTGTGCCGTCTTGCGCCAGCACCACCAAACCGCTCATGGCAGCAGCACCTTGTTGGCCTGAGTAACGCGCCGCCAAGGGCAGTGGAAAGACACGATCCAAAACCCACAGCCCGCACACCACAAGCAACAAGCCCAGCGTCGCCCGACGCCAGCCTGGCCTGAGCTGCCAGACCGTCACAACAGAGGTTCGCAGCCCGCCCAAGCGCAGCCATGCATCGGCTAGAGCGGGTTTCACTTGGCGCGCGGATCACTCACCACAATGTCCGCCTCGGCCTTGCCCACGCCCCGGATGTCCGGGCGGTACATGTCCTCGGCAAACGGCGCGGGCACGACGTACTTGCCCGGTGTCACCACGCGCAGCAGGTAAAACAAATCCAGCTTGCCACCACGTAAATCCACCGCCGCCACAAACCGGTCATCGCGGTATTCACTGTGCTTGATGCGGGGCTCGATCAAGGCCTGCCCCACGTTGACACCCTCCACGGCAAACGAGCTGGCCTGCACGCCCTGGCTGAGGTTGAGGTTTTCCACCTCCATACCGGCCGGTACGCGCTCAACCACCAAGGCGTCTTTAATGGGCTGGCTGGCCTGCACACGCAGGCGCACCACCACCATCTCACCGGTTTTGAATTGGCGCGTGGTGACCGGCTTGCCGTCGGTGCTCCACAGCGTGCGCTCCAGGGCCATGCGGTCTTCACGCACGGCCAGTGGTTTGGTTGGGTAGCCCTCTGCCGCCACCTCCACAAACAAGGCCTCTGCGCCGGTGTTGGTCACGCTCACGCCGCGCTTGAGGGCGGCTGCGTCAAAGCTGCGCTGCTCGCCGCCCTTGCTGCTGACTTTGTCGGCCTCTGCATTGCCCGTTTGCAGCGTGGCCTGCCAAGGCTGGTCTGCGCTGCCCCCCGCTGCGCGTGCGGCCAAAAACAAGGCCAGTCGCTCCTGGGTGGAGTAGTACTGCCGACGATCAAATTCACCCGCCAAATCCAGCACCAAATTTTCTCGCTTGGCATGGGCAATTTTGTGCCGGTGCAGCACCGCGTAGGCCATGGCGTTGTCGCGCACGCGTGAGCCATAGTCACCGAGCCATTCGCCCCAGTAATAGCCAGAGGTATTGGCGTTGGGGTTGATGCCGTAGTCCAACTGCAAAGCATCGTCCAAAGCCACCTTGGCTCTGGCCTCATCGCCCATGAGTTTGAGCGCCACACTCAGGTGAACCAAGGCCAGCGGTGAGCGGGCATTGCCACGGTACTCGTCGTGCAGCGTGCGCAAGGTGGCCAAGGGGGCTTTTTGCGCACGCGCCAAGACGTAGCCTGCATGGGCGGCCTCCGCCAGGCGTTGGTGCGCCATGCGCAAGACCTCTACTTCACGGTAATCCGCCACACGGCCCTGGGCATCACGCTTGATGTCTTTGGGCGGCTTGGTTTGAAAGCCTGGTGACTTTTGAAACTGCTCCAACAGCGCGTTGATGGCGCGCTGTTGCATGCCCTCAGGGACGGCAAAGCCGCCCTCGTGCGCGTCTTGCAAAAAGCCGGTGACATAGGCGCTGAGCCAGGCCTCATAGGGGTTGCTGGCCGCCCACAGGCCAAAGCCGCCTGAGGGCTGCTGCATACCCGCCAGTCGGCCAAAAGCGCCGTCCAAACGCTTGGCGCGTTCTTCGCGTGACAGCGGCTTCATGCCGTAGGCCAGCGCACCCGCTTCGTCGATAAAGACCAGGGGATAGGCACTGCTGGTGGTCTGCTCCAGACAACCGTAGGGGTACATCAACAGGCCTTGCACGGCAGAGCGCACATCAATCGGCGGCTTGTTGGACAGACTCACCGTCACATTGGCCGAGCCACTCCAATAGGCGTTGGTGAGCGCGGGGTCAAGCTTGAGGCTGCCACCGGGCTCGATGCGCGTGCGTTTGACTTCGCGCACCAAGGGCGTGGCGGGCTGCACTTGCAAGGCCGCTTCCCGCACGATCTTCAACTTGCCCGCCTTGACGGTGAGCTTGATCGGGGCCAAGCCATAGGCATCAATGGCTTCGGCCGTGAAGCGCAACACCGTGCGCTGCTTGTCGGCCAGCTTGACCGGCCCAGGTTTACCGGTGATGC